>JACCWU010000060.1 GCA_013697465.1 Actinomycetota bacterium
CGACTGCAGCGTCCGCTCGGGAGCTGACCGGGACGCTCGAGGAGGCAATCGACGAGCTGCGGAGACCCTTCGGCGAGCCCGCTCACGTCTGGATCGCGTCATGACCTGGTGGGAGCTCGTTTTGCTCGCCCTCGGCTTCGCAGCCGCGCTCCAGCTCGTCCTGTACGCGGTGCAGTTGCGAACCCGGTCGGCGACTGCAGTGGATGCCGGCTGGGCCGGAAGCCTCGTCGGGATTGCCGTCCTCTACGCCTTGCTCGGTGGCGGCGAGCCAGAGCACCGCGTGCTCGCCGCGCTCCTGCCCGGACTCGCCTTCGGCCGCGTGGCAATCGTCGTCCTGCGCCGTCTCGGCGGCGAGGAAGATCGCCGCTACCAGGAGCTGCGCGCCCGCTGGCGCGAGCGCGGACGAGAGCAGCGGAGCTTCTTCGTCTTCTACCAGGCTCAGGCGCTCGTCGCGGTGGTCCTCTCGGTTCCGTTTCTCGCCACCGCGTTCAACGGCCACGGCGGAATCGAGCCGCTCGAGTGGGCGGGTGTCGCCGTCTGGCTCGCGGGTGCGCTCCTCGAGGCCGAGGCCGACCGCGAGCTTGCCGGCTTCCGTCGCGATCCGGCGAGCACGGGTCAGGTGATCGACACCGGTCTCTGGCGCTACTCGCGCCATCCGAACTACTTCGGCCAGTGGCTCACCTGGTGCGGCTACGCCCTCGTCGCGCTGGCCGCGCCGTGGGGTTGGGTCGGTCTGCTCGCACCGGCGCTCATGCTCTACCTGATCCTCTACGTCACGGGCGTCCCACCGACCGAGGAGCAGACGCTGCGCAGCCGCGGCGAGGCGTACCGTCGCTACCAGCAGCGCACGAGTGTGTTCGTGCCGCTCCCGCCGCGGGAGGCCGCGTGATGGAGCGCGTCCCCCGGTCCGGTCCTACGGCGTGCGATCCGACTCAACTGCGTTCCCGGCGGAACGGAATGGGGCGTCTCGCACTATCGGTTCGCGCGCCTGATCTCTCTAGGGCCTGATCCTCCGCGAGTTTCGCCTAGTCTCGTTCGAGCGGTGCCCGAAGGCGACAGCATCCACCGCGTAGCGCGGAATCTGCAGGCCCTGGTGGGCGAGCGGCTCGAGGTGGAGACCCCTCATCCGCGCGCCGCGGTACTGAACATCGCCGAGCGGCTTGACGGGCAGCGGCTCGAGCGGGTCGAGGCAGTCGGCAAGAACCTGTTCCTGCGCTTCGAAGGCGGGCTCACGCTGCGCAGCCACCTCCGGATGAACGGCCGCTGGCGAGTCCGGCCGCGAGGCGAGCCCCTACGAGGACGGCCATGGCTCCTGCTGCGGTCTCGCGAGCTCGAAGCCCTGCAGTGGAACGGCCCGGTTCTGGAGCTCAGCGACTCGATTCTCCGCCGGCTAGGCCCCGACATCCTCGAGCGCCCGCCACGGATCGCAGCGATGACCTACCGGCTGCTCCGCGCTTCCGGCCTTCCTCTGGCAGAGGCCCTCCAGCGCCAGGAGCTCGTGGCCGGGATCGGGAACATGTGGGCGGCCGAGGTGCTCTGGGAGGTGCGGCTTTCGCCTTGGGTCCCGGTTCGGGACGTCTCGGACGGGGACCTGGAGCGGGTGCTCCGCGAGGCGCACCGGTTGATGTCCTCGGCGCTCGGGGGGTCGCGCCCGGCGCGGCGTGCGTATCGGCGTGCCGGGCGGCCGTGCAGGCGTTGCGGGGCGATCATCCTGTCCCTGGGGCAGGGCGACGCCAATCGCACCGCGTACTGGTGCCCGACTTGTCAGCCTCCGCCGCGATCGAGCTCGAGCACGATCTCGTCCACGTAGCACCAGGCCCAGGCTTCACCGGGCTCCGCCGATCGGATCAGCGGGTGCACCGACTCGCGGAAGTGCGCGGTTGCATGACGCCCCGGCGAGTTGTCGCAGCAGTCATCGTTCCGCAGCTCAGGCACATCCGAAGATGCATCCACCGCGTGCCGTTCTTCAAGCACTCCTCGCAGCCGAGGGGCGGATCGGGCAGATCGGTGACGCGAACGGTATCGACATGCGCGCAAGCCTGGCTCACACGCCTCAGGCTAGCCCGAGCGCCACGTCACGTTGCGTGCGATGACGAGATCTGCCGCTCGCTTACTGCGCGAACGCCATGGTCGCCGCCTCGTCGAACGTCGTCAGCTCGAAGGGGACGAGCGTGCGCAACCGCTCCTCACGCACGATCGTCGGATTCTTCAGGCCCTCGATCAGTGGCCGGGCGACCGAGGCGCCGACGGGGGTGACGAGATGGAGCCAGAGCGACGACAGCCGCGGCGTCAGCACCGGAACCTCCAGGATCAGTGGACGCCGGCCGCGCAGAGTGGCGATGCGCTCGATCATCTGACGGTAGGTCATCACCTCCGGCCCGCCAGTGTCGAAGCTCTGCCCGAGCGTCAACTGGTTCCCGCAGACGCCGGCCAGATAGCGGGCAGTGTCGTCGAGAGCAATGGGCTGGGTGGGAGTCGAGACCCAACTCGGCGTGAGCATCGCCGGCAGACGGTCGACGAGTGCGACGATCGTCTCGAAAGCTGCGCTTCCCCGGCCGACGATCATCGCCGCGCGCAGAGTCGTGACCGGGGTGGCGCCTGCGGCCAGACGTTCCCCGGTCTCGCGGCGGCTCTCGAGATGCGGCGAGGCGGCGGCGGCGTCGTCACCGAGTCCGCCGAGATAGACGATCTGCTCCACTCCCGCCCGCTCGCACGCGCCCGCGACGTTCTCCGCTGCGACGCGATCCTGCCGCGCGAAGTCGCGCGAGCCGAGCGAATGGACCAGGTAGTAGACGATCTGTGCCCCGTCCACGGCTCGTGCGACGTCGTCGGCCGAGCACGCGTCGCCCTCGACCCAGCGGACGTGCGACTCGTCCGCACGCACGGAGCGCGACACCGCGACGACCTCGTGCTCGGGCGTCAGCCGCGGGAGGAGCGCGCTCCCGACGACCCCCGTCGCGCCGAAGACCGCGATCCTCACGCGCTCGCCCTCGAGGCCAGCAGGTCGAAGTAGCGGCGGCTGACCGCGGCGTGGAACGGACTTTGGCC
>JACCWU010000084.1 GCA_013697465.1 Actinomycetota bacterium
TTCGAGACCCGCGTGACCGTTCTCGGGCACGTCCAGCGCGGCGGCACTCCCACGGCGCGTGACCGAGTCCTCGCCACCAGGTTTGGCCTCAAGGCCGCAGACCTTGCCCACGAGCGCCGCTTCGGCCGCATGGCCGCGCTGCAGGGCGACGCGATCGTCGACGTCTCCCTGGACGAGGCGACGCGCGAGCTCAAGACCGTTCCCGCCCACTGGTACGAGGTAGCGCGCGCCTTCTTCGGTTGAGAGCGCGGGGGGAACGATGTTTCCTCCCGCGAGCCCCGTTCCTGACGTCGGCCACGGGTGAGACCTGGGCTTGGCCTCCGGCCGCGAAGGTTTCCGTTCCGGTCGGCGCTACGATCGTCGTGCTCGCCGGAGTGGCGGAATTGGCAGACGCGCAGGACTCAAAATCCTGTGTCCCTCGGGACGTGTGGGTTCGACCCCCACCTCCGGCATTTGCGGTGATCTGTGCGCTGCGACTGGCCGCCGGAGGCCGGCTTGGCCGGCCGGCAGGCCACACCGCTGTGCGTGCCAGGCTGAAGAAGGGGGCACGCGGGGGAACATGGTTTCCCCAGGATGAAGGTAGGTGCCTCGCGATCTCATGGTTCCCGCCGCGAGGTCTCGGTTGCACCAACGAGCGCGAGGGCGGATACTTCCGCTCACGCCGGCCGTGCCGGCACGCAGTCGCGTAAGCGCGCAATCCGAGATGAGGAGGACAGGTTGACTGCAAAGAAGAGTGTGCTCGTCGCGCTCGGGCTGCTGGTGGCTTCGCTGGCGCTCGTTGCCGCGGGCTGCGGCGGGGGCGATGACGGAGGCGGCGTCGCGGCGTTGCCCGCGGCGTCGTGCGCCGACGTCGAGTACGGGGGCGAGGGCGACCCCGACGTCCTGATCGCTTCGGACCTGCCGCTTCAGGGCGGCGACCGGGTGCAGACCCTGCAGATGCAGGACGCGATCCGATTCGTCCTCGAGCAGCGTGGGTGGAAGGCGGGCGACCTCAACGTCGCCTACCAGGGATGCGACGACTCTACGGCTCAGACCGCCGCCTGGGACTCGGGCAAGTGCAACGAGAACGGCCAGAACTACGCTGCGAACGAGGACCTCGCGGGGCTCATCGGGACGTTCAACTCCGGCTGCGCCGAGATCATCATCCCGCTCTTGAACCAGGCGGAGGGCGGCGCGATCCCGATGGTCTCGCCTGCGAACACGAAGGTCTGCCTCACGACCTCCGTGCCTTCGTGCTCGGGAACCGAGCCAGACAAGTACTACCCGTCCGGTGAGCGGAACTACGGGCGCGTGGTCGCGCTCAACGACGCGCAGGCGGCGACCATCGCCACGTTCGCGAAGGAGGACCTCGGGATCAAGAGCGTCTACATCATCAACGACAAGCAGGCGTACGGGCTCGGTCTCGCGACGAACCTCGAGAGCTCGTTCAAGTTCCTCGAGGTCGAGGTGTTGGGGAACGACGGGTGGGACCCGAAGGCTTCGAGCTACGAAGCGATCTTCAACAAGGTCAAGGCCTCCGGAGCCGAGGCCGTCGTCCTCTCCGGGCTCGTCACGCTGAACGGCGTCAAGCTGCTGAAGGACAAGGTCGCGGTCCTCGGGCCCAACAGCGGCGTCAAGCTGCTCGCTCCGGACGGCTTCACGCCGTTCACCGAGGTCGACAAGGCGGGCAGCGCCGTGACGGAGGACATGTACGTCACGGTGGCGGGCTCGTCAGCCGACGCACTCGTGGCCGAGGGAGGCGCGGGGCGGGAGTTCATCAACGCCTTCAAGGCGGAGACGGGTGTCGGGAGGGTCGAGCCGTACACGGCCTATGCCGCGCAGGCGGCGCAGGTGCTGCTCGACGCGATCGCGGCAGCCGGCAACGACCGCGCTGCGACCATCGACAACATCCTCGGAGCCGAGATCGACGGCATCCTCGGGCAGTTCACGATCAACGAAGAGGGCGACGTGAGCTCGGGCGCGATCACGGTCTACGGAGGCCCGGAGTGGAAGGACGTCAAGGTCATCACGCCCGCGGTGGAGCTCGTCACCGCCGCAGGCGGAGGCTAGGCCGAGGGTCCGACACGGATGAGTGCGGGGGAGGGCCGAGCGCCCCTCCCCCGCAGCCGAGGAGGCTTCGACGATCGACAGCGGGGAGACGCAGAACGCACGTCGGGCACCGCACCAGCTCTTTGCTCTGCGGGGCCGGCCGCCGCTCGTGAGCATCGTCGGGATCTTTCTGCTCGCGCTCGTCGGCGTCTGGCTGGTCGTGAACTTCGTCCAGGGCCCGAGCCGGTTCCTGAACGTCGTCATCATCGGACTGACGAACGGCTCCGTCTACGCCTTGATCGCGCTCGGGTACACCCTCGTGTACGGCATCCTGCAGCTGATCAACTTCGCCCACGGCGACGTCTTCGCGTTGGGTGGCCTGCTCTCGGCAAGCCTCATCCTCGACGTCTTCGACGTGAACTCCGGCTCGGCGGCAGCCACGATCGCACTGGCGGTCGCCGCTTGCCTGCTCGCTTCGGTGGTATTCGCCGCGATCGTCAACACGACGGTCGAGCTCGTCGGCTATCGGCGACTTCGAAATGCGCCGCGACTCGCCCCCCTGATCACTGCGGTCGGGATGTCGTTCGTCCTCCAGAACGTCGGGCTGTACTTCTGGGGGCCCGAGTACACCGTCACCGACAAGTTGATCCCGAACGATCCCGCCTTCTCGATCGGTGGTTCGGTCGAGGTTCAGTGGGACAACCTCTTCGTCATCGTCCTGACCGTGCCGCTGCTGCTCGGGCTCACGTGGCTCGTGACCTCGACGAGGCAGGGAAAGGCCATGCGGGCGACGTCGCAGGACAGGGGAGCCTCGGCGCTCGTTGGCATCAACGTGAACCGGACGATCTCGTTCACCTTCGCGCTCGCGGGTGGACTCGCGGGCGCAGCCGGGCTCATCTACGTCCTTCAGTTCACGACCATCCGCTTCGACCAGGGGTTTCAGCTGGGGCTGATCGCGTTCACCGCCGCGGTGCTCGGCGGGATCGGGAACCTCTCAGGCGCGGTCGTCGGAGCTCTCGTCATCGGCTTCGTCGAGGCGTTCAACGAGGGGCTCTCGTGGCTCTCTCCGGGCTCCGACTGGACGCGCTCGATCGTGTTCGGGATCCTGATCGCCGTCCTCGTCTTCAGGCCCGAGGGAATCCTCGGCGAGCGTACGCCGGAGGGGGCCTGACCCCGTGAACAACGCTCGCCTTCGGCTCGCGTTCACAGGGGAAACCCTGTTTCCCCACGTCTTTCCGCGACGGGAATTCGCGCGAGCGAATTCCCGTCTTGCGAAAGGTCCGTGTGCCCCCTTCTCCTTGAGAGCATGGGGAACCTCCCGGTTCCCCACACCCCTCCCCGCTCACAGGCCAACCGAGGTTGCCC
>JACCWU010000088.1 GCA_013697465.1 Actinomycetota bacterium
GTCTCGGTCTTTCGGACAAGCACCTCGAGTACGCGGTCCTCGACACGCTGGGGCAGCACGAAGTAGTGGCAGCGCACCTCGTCGGCGGGCTGAAGCTTGCGGTCGATGCGGCCGTTGCGTTGCTCGATGCGACCCGGGTTCCACGGCAGGTCGAAATGGAAAAGGTCGGTGCAGTGCGCCTGGAAATTCAATCCCTCGCGGGCGGCGTCGGTCGCGAGCAGGATGCGCAGTGGGTCCCTGCCCGGATCTGTGTTGAACCGGCGCTGGACCTCCTTGCGCCGCGCGCCGCTGGTGAGACCGTCGATGACCTCGATGCGGTCCGCTGCACGATCAGTGCTTTCGATGGCCCGTTCGAGGATCGTCTTGAGATAGCGCTTCGTGCCCTCGCGATTCTCGGTGAAGATCAGCACGCGGCGAGCGTTCCAGTGCGGAGCCGCACCCCGTGGCGCCTGGCCGTAGGGCGGCAGCTCCGGGCAGAGGTTCGTGCGGATCCAATCGATGAGGCGGCGAGTCTTCGCGTCGGGCACCATGCGGGTCTTCTCGGCGACCTCTTGCATCTGGTCTAGCAGCGCCTGCTCTCGGCGCCAGAGGGCTTCTGCAGTCGCATCACGCGGCGACTCGGCCTCCGCGGTCGCAGTAATGGACTCGATCTGAGCGTTCTCCTCCGCCTCGAGCTCGTCGGGCGTCCACTCGCCGCGGTCATCGTCGGCGTCGGGTGCTGTGGTGAAGAGATCTTCCTCGTCAGCGGTGGCAGCGGCGGCAGTTGACTGACTGCTCGCCTTCTCCCATTGACGCTCAACGGTCGCACGGTGAACTTTGAGGCTGCGGGCGAACGCCTCGGTCGAGGACAGGAGGCGCTGTTGAAGCCCCACGACGAGTAGCCCGGCAGCGGCCTGCGCCCTACGCGTGGTGGAGACGAAGCGGTCTTCTCGCGCGGTGCGATACTCGTCGAGAAGCCGGGACAGTTCGAGCTCTGGGGCATCATCGGGTAACCCATCGATAGCGACGCGCTCCACAATGCGCCGGGGGAAGCCGCCCTGAACTGCACGGATGTCCTCCTTCAGACGGCGCACCATGACATCCTCAAGCGCCTTCTTCCCGCGGACCTTCACCCCGCGCGTGAAGCGGTAGGGGTCGAGCAGCTCGAGGAGAGTTGAGAAGCTATTCGAGTGCCCGTTGTGGGGAGTGGCTGACAGGAAGAGACGGTGCTCGAACCGACCGCTTAGGTCCCGGATCGCACGCGTGAACTTGGTCTCGATGCCGTAGCGGCCGCCGCTCGAAGGCGCTGCGTGGTGCGCCTCGTCAAGAATCAGCAGGCTACCCGGGAGGAGCGAGCCGAGCCACTCACGCATCGGGTCTACGTAGGCCGCGTCGATCAGGAGGTTATGAGAGATGAGGAAGCGGCTGTGCGTCCGCCACGGGTTCACTCCGAATCCTCGCTCGCGGCGCATCCTGGTCAGATAGGCGCGATCGAGGATCTCGAACAGGAGCCCGAAACGCTCCTCCAGCTCGGCTTTCCACTGCTCAAGCACCGATGGTGGAGTCGCGACGACGACAGTCTTCGCCTTCTTGCGAAGCAGAAGTTCCCGGGCAATAAGGCCCGCCTCGATCGTCTTGCCCAGACCCGTGTCATCG
Source organism: Actinomycetota bacterium (assembly GCA_013697465.1). Classification (GTDB taxonomy): domain Bacteria; phylum Actinomycetota; class Thermoleophilia; order Gaiellales; family Gaiellaceae; genus GMQP-bins7. The sequence continues at coordinate 1,636 of JACCWU010000088.1, forward strand.
GCGATGAAGAGGTTGACGCGCGGAAGGCGCAGGGCCTTGCGCAGAGGCTCCATCTGGTAGGCGTCGATCTTGATGCCCGCGCGAAACGGAGACTGGAACAGGTTCGGGTCGGTGGCCGTGATGCAGTTCCAGCGCAGTGTATGCAGAAACGCCGCGAACTGTCGCTGTGGATCGAAGCCCTTAGCCGCAAGATCGCTCCAGGACTCTTCCTCGAGAATGCGCCGGTCCAGCTCGTAGTCCCAGAGCGCGTCCAGGGTCTGCCCCTGGGCGTCGTCATCGGCGCAGGCCAACCGAACCAGGGCGGACTGGCCAGGTGCCTCGCTCTCGACCACTTCCTCGACGAGCCATCTCCTCGATCGCACCTGAACGAGTTCGCCCACCGCGGGCGTCCGTACGGGCAGGGCTCGGGTCGAGGAGAGGACCATCAACGAGAGCGTACCCGTCGGCCGTTCGCGCCTTCTGCTCGCCTTCTCGGTAACCTCGACGAAGGCGACGCTCAGGACTACCGGACGCCCCGTGGGGATTCGCTGATGGGCGTGGCCTGGCACGCCCATCGCGCACCCCGAGTTCGAGGATCAGGATAGGGAAGCAACCGGCTTCGCGCGTTCGACCAGGCTCTTCGGTGCCAGCATGTCGGTGATCGGCGAGGACTACGCAACCGCGCCAACCGCGCCGGCCACGCCCTCCGCGTGATCGAGGATGAGGCGGGCCGCCGTCGCGATCCGCTGACCGCTGGCCTGGATGCCAGCTATCGCCTCTCGGCCGCCCCCGGCCCAACCGGCGACGTAGCCGAAGCTGTACAGGCTGCTGTCGAGGCCCATGTCGCTGCACACGATGTAGGCGACGCTCTCCGCCTCAAGCTCCGCCTGGGCTTGCGGGCCCTCGAAGCCCGATCCGTGGAGTATCGCGTGAGCGATCTCGTGCGCCAGCGTTTTCGTCTGCTGGGCCGGCGCAAGCCCGACCCGGAACGTGATCGTATGCGTTGAGTGGTCACAGAGCCCGTTGGTCTCGCCGGGCAGCTCGCCAACCTCAACTCGGAACCCGAGCCCCTCCGCGTACGTGGTCAGCTCGTCGTACGCTGTGCCTTCACCCTCCAGCCGGTGGCAGGGGATCTCCGGCAGCTCATCGCCATCGGTCTGGGTGATGTCGAACACGTGAACCACTCGAAACGCTCGGGGGGCGCTGGTGATGGTGCGCTCTTCGCCGGTCTCCGTGTCTTCGACCTTGAGACGGCTGACGACTGGAGCCAGGATGGCGATGCCCTTCTGCCCGCGCTGGACATGCCGTCCCAGCTCCAGCCACCTCCGGAACCCGGCGACTCGCGTCGCATCGGGAAGGTAAGGGAACAGATGGCCGAAGCCCACGAGGCGGCGCAGGCTCGACGGCTCGCGATGATGCGCGGTTGAGGCCGACAGTGGACGCCTCAGATAGTCAAGCAGCCTAACTATTAGTCGTCAGGCAGCCTGACTACCCGCGGGGGTGGCGTAGCACCGGTCGTGGAAAGGTTCGGACCGTGCCGGTTCCCGCAGCCGCCGAGAGTACGGGTCCCCCACGTTTTTTCCCTGGCCGCCCCCTTTTTCCGCTGCTCAGGGGCCGTTTCCGGGCCCTCAGGGACGGTGGGGCCGTGAGGGGCTGAACGTCGCCTACGGGGCCCCAGAGGCCGTCGGCGCGCATCTACTACCTCCACGGGCACCAGATGCGGCAGCCCGTGACTCTCCGCAGCTAGTCGTTCCGGAGAACCAGACTGCCGCGGCATCTTCGTGGTGACCACACGGAGATGCCTTTGAGGGCCGTTCTCCCGTCACCCGTTTTTTCCCTAGGCCTAGATGTCTCTCCGGC
>JACCWU010000160.1 GCA_013697465.1 Actinomycetota bacterium
GGCCAGATCGACCCCGCAGTCGACGACCTCGGTCTTCCCGTGCGCGCCCGGAACCTCGTGCTCGAGGCGGGCGCGAAGCCACTCCGACACCGCGATCACCGAGGCGGCGCGTTTCACGACGTAGCGCGTCGCCACACGGACGCCCGGGATGGAGCCGACGTTGGCGACATCCTGCCCGTGGGCGGTAACCACGAGAGGCGCCCGAGAGGCGAGCGCGGCTGCGAGGCCTGCAGGGACGAGGAAATGCGCGTAGACGACGTCAGGGTTGACCCGCCGCGCCGCACGCCGGGCGTCCAGGAACAGGCGGATGTGCTTGCCTCTCCCTCCGGCGCGGCGGTCGATCACTGCACGCTCGATCTGGTGGCCAAGCGCGAGCAACTCTCGCTCGAGGCTTGCGACGAAGACGCCGAGATCCGGATCCGCCGGGCCTGGATACATCTGCGAGACGAGCAGGATCTTCATCGCGGATGGATCGTTACCGGGCTCAGCCGCGCGTGACTTGCAGGAGCCCGAGGCACATCTCGTCCGTCGTGCCCTCCCCCCACAGGATGTAGCGCGGCTTCTTGGGCACGCCGTGCATGCCGTGCGCGCGCCGGCTCACGTCATGGCGGCAGGTGACGCGGACGACGTCCCCCGGCTTCGTCTGAACCGCGTCCACGAACGTGTAGGAGCTCTGCCAGTGAAAGTCCCAGCGCGGGATGTCGAGTAGCACGCGCGACCGCGGCGTGCCGGGGTTCAGCTCGAGTCTGATCGAGGCTCCCAGCAGGTGCATGTGCCCTGCGACGCCGAGAATCTTCGTCGGCGTGTCGATCCTGCGATCGCAGCGGCTGACCGGGCTCGGCGATACGCTCGACGCGCTCCTCCCGCAGAGGAGCAGCAGACCTGCCGGGACGAACGCCGCGGTCGATCCGTATTTGCGAGAGAGGTCGAAGAGCGCCTCGGTCCGATTGCAGAGCGGCCCCTTCTCGCCCTTCCCGCACGCGAGCTCCACGGGAGCCGGCAGGAGCACGGTCTGCACGCGCGCGAGGCCGGCGCTCGCCGGGGCGACGGTAAGGACCGCGCGCGAGCGATCGGGGGCCTTGCCGTTCAGCAGGTTGTAGTGCACCTGCATCACGATGCGGCTTCCCGCGGGCAGGGGAACTCCGTTGCCTTCAGGCAGCCGGCCCCCACTCGATCCAGGCGCCCATCCTGCGATCCAGTTGGAGTCGTTGAGCGCTGCCTGCACCGAGCCCCCAGAGCCGCCGACGCCGATGCCTGTCCCGCCGAAACAGGTCCAGCCGGGCCCGGAAGATGCGGCGTCGAGCCGGGCGGCTTCGGCAACCTGCGCCGCGGAAATGCGGAAGAGGATGACGTGGTGCACCACCTTCGAGGCGCCCGGCCGGATCCGCGCTGACGTTACCGAGACGTCGCCTGAGAGCTTTGCATCCAGGACGAAGCAGCGGTAGTCGTCCGTCACGCCCTTGGCGGCTCGAGGGCGATAGGCGGAGGGCATTGCCAGCTCGAGCATCGACTCGCCCTCCCTGACATCCACAGGCTCCTGGGGTCGAGGTTCGAGCGCCGGCCCGTCCACGCGGCCACCGGCTTTAGCCCAGGCGAGGATCGTCGCTCGCTCGCGCGCGGTCAGCGTTCGCTCCGCCTCTCCGTCAAAGGCGGGCGAGCGTGGCCCCGGCGGCCACGGAGGCATGAGACGCGCCTGGACTGCCGACGCGATCATCCCGGCGCGGGACGAGATGGCGCGCGCGCTCTCGAGCGGAAACGGCGCGACGCCGCCGATGCGATGGCAGCCCGCGCACTTCTGCTGGATGACGGGAGCGACGTCGCGGGTGAAGCTCGGCGGCGCCGACGGCGCGTCCGCGTCGCGTGACGCTGCCAAAGCAGCGAGTGGGAGCGCGAGACCGAGAGCTGCCCCCAGGGCCAGCGCCGCTCGCGCTGCTTCTCGTTTGCCTGGCCTATGCACGCTGGGCGTCATATGTACCCCAAATCTCGCGCAGGACGTTGCAGATCTCCCCAACGGTGCAGCGAGCGCGGAGTGCCTCGCGGATCGGGGGGAGCAGATTCGCCTCGGTCTGCGCTGTCCTGCGAACCTCGGCCAGCGCGGCGTCTGCCGCATGCGGATTCCGCTCGGAACGCACGCGCGCCGTGCGCTCTTGCTGACGCCGCTCGGTTTCCGGGTCGACCTGGAGCAGCTCCACCCTCTCCGTCTCCTCCTCCACGAACCGGTTGACGCCGACGACGACGCGTTCGCCGGCTTCGATCTCGGTCTGGTACCGAAACGCCGAATCCTCGATCTCGGCTTGCACGAAACCCTGCTCGATCGCTGCGACGGCGCCGCCGAGCTCGTCCACGCGGCCGATCAGCTCCTTCGCTTGCTTTTCGAGCTCCGCGGTGAGCGCTTCGATGTAGTACGAGCCGCCGAGCGGATCTGCGGTATCGGTCGTCCCGACCTCGTGCGCGAGGATCTGCTGCGTGCGGAGCGCGATGCGGGCGGCGTGCTCGGTCGGAAGGGCGAGCGCCTCGTCGAAGGAGTTCGTGTGGAGGGACTGTGCTCCACCCGCCAGCGCGGACAGGGCCTGGATCGCGACCCGCACGACATTCGTCTCCGGCTGCTGGGCGGTGAGCGTCGAGCCCCCCGTCTGCGCGTGGAAGCGGAGCGCCGTTGCGCGCGGGTTGGTGGCGCCGAAGCGCTCTCTCATGATCTCAGCCCACAGCCGGCGCGCGGCCCGGAACTTCGCGACCTCTTGGAAGAAGTCGTTGTGCGCGTTGAAGAAGAAGGAGAGCCGCTCTCCGAAGTCGTCCGGCGAGAGTCCGGCGGCGATCGCAGCCTCGCAATAGGCGATGCCGTTCGCGATGGTGAATGCGAGCTCCTGCGCGGCGCTCGAGCCGGCTTCCCGGATGTGGTAGCCGGAGATCGAGATCGTGTTCCAGCTCGGCAGCCTCTCGGCGCAGTAGGCGAAGAGGTCGGTCGCGAGCCGCATCGAAGGGCGCGGGGGGAAGATGTAGTTCCCGCGTGCGACATATTCCTTGAGCACGTCGTTCTGGACCGTGCCGCGCAGCTTCTCTCCCGGAACGCCCTGACCGTCGGCGACGAGCTCGTACAGGAGGAGGAGAAGCGCCGCCGGGGCGTTGATCGTCATCGAGGTCGAGACTTCGCCGAGCGGGATCCCGCCGAGCAGCACCTCCATGTCCGCGATCGAGTCGATCGCGACGCCCGTGCGACCGACCTCGCCCTCGGCAACCGGGTCGTCCGAGTCGTAGCCGAGCTGGGTCGGGAGGTCGAACGCGACGGAAAGCCCCGTCTGGCCTCGCGCGAGGAGGTAGCGGAAGCGTGCGTTGGTCTCCTCGGCCGAGCCGTAGCCCGCGTACTGGCGGATCGTCCACGGCCGACCGCGGTACATCGTGGAGTACGGGCCGCGCGTGAACGGAAACTCGCCCGGTTGCTCGAGCTCGTCCGGCGGCAGGTCGTCAGCCGTGTAGACGGCCTTGACCTCGATCCCGGAGTCGTTCAGCCGGCGATCCTCGGCGGTCGCCATGCGCGCATCGTACGGGCGGCCGGCGGCTGCGTCTTTCCTGGGGTGAGATCCGGACGGGTCAACGGGGTCAGACCCAGAGACATGTCCTATGGGGCACGCTCACGGCACCTGGACGCCGCGCGCGGGCAATTTTTGACGGACTGGCACGGCGAATCCGGGCATGTCCTTGGGTCTGACCCCAGGGCTACAGCACGCCGCCGGCGCGCTCGAGCGCCTCGATCGCGATTCGCCGGCCGGTCTCGATGTGCTCGCCGATCGCGCGCCTTGCTGTCTCGGCGGCGCCGGACTCGAACGCCTCCACGATTCGGCGGTGCTCGGTGACGAGCTGCTCGTGGCCCTCGACTCGGCCCCCGCGGATCACCTGCATCATCAGGTTCACCGATAGCTCGCGGTAGAAGCGCGAGAGAAGAGCGTTGCCGGCGAGGTCGATCTGGTACTCGTGGAACGCGGCGTTGGCGGCGTCCCACTGGCGGTGCGAGATCGCCTTTGCAGTCGCGTCGAGACGAGTGCGAAGCATCGCGAGGTCTGTCGCGCCGAGCCGCCCGACGGTTCGCTCGGCGGCATGGAGCTCGAGCGCGAGACGCACGTCGTAGCCTTCGGCGAGCGCTTCCGCGGTCACCGGAGTCACGAAATACCCACGCCTCGCCTTCACGGTGAGGAGTCCTTCGGAGACGAGTCTCGTCAGCGCATGGTGAACTGGGCTCCGCGAGACGCCGAGCTCCGACGCGAGCGCGTGCAGGCTGAGCTTCGCGCCGGGCGCGTGCTTTCGTCGGAGGACGCGCGACCGTAGCTCCTCGTACACCCGCTCGTTCAGATGAGCGGCCGGCACGGCCGTGGCCACCATGGGCCGTCTCTCTAACATGTCACGGGCGGCGAGGCAACCACGGATACGCTCCTTTCGTGCGGGTGCGCGTGAGACTCTTCGCCGGATTGCGCGAGCGTGCCGGTGTCGGGACTGTCGAGCTCGAGTTGCCCGACGGCTCGGTGCTGGGCGACGTCTGGCCGGCGCTCACGCTCGGCGACGAGCCACCGGGGATCCTGTTCGCCGTGAACCGCGCGTACACGGATCGAGACCGGACGCTTGCCGAGGGCGACGAGGTCGCTCTGGTTCCCCCCGTTTCGGGAGGCGACGGTCGTGGCTCCGAGCCACAAGAGCTCTTTCGGCTCTCGGAGCGACCGCTCTCGGTGAACGACGCTGTCGACCTCGTTCGCAGCGACGCCGCCGGGGCGATCGCGACCTTCGTCGGCACGACCCGCAGGCACTCGCGGGACCGGAACGTCCTCTACCTCGACTACGAGGCCTACGAGGGCATGGCCGAACAGGTCATGGAGTCGCTCGCAGCCGATCTCAAAGCGCGCCACAGCCTGTGCGAGGTTGCGATCCACCACCGGGTGGGACGAGTGGAGATCGGGGAGACGAGCGTCGTCATCGCCGTCTCCGCGCCGCACCGGGCGGCTGCGCTAGACGCGTGTCACGAGGCAATCGACGAGCTGAAGGTCTCTGTCCCGCTCTGGAAGAAAGAGGTCTACGAAGGTGGTGAAGAGTGGATCGGGCACGGATCCTGACGCCAATGGATCGGTTCGGCTCAGGCGCGAAGCCGGATTCATTCCGGCGAAGCGCACGTGTGCGTCCGAGGTTGCTCGCCGCAGAGGAGCGGGCTCATGGGGGAACCATGGGTTCCCCCATGCTGGAAGGAGGTGAAGAGTGGATCGGCCGCGGATCCTGACGCCAGACGAGGAGCCGGATCGGCGCTACGAGCCGAGCCACGCGCCCGAGCCGGCAACGTTGCCCGACCCGACGCCGAGCTATTCAGGCGACCGCGGCTACGAGCCGATTCATCCGCGTTCGGGGCTCCGCGATCTCGCACGCAAGCTCGTAGCGCCTTTCATCGCCGCGGTGTTCCTGCTCGTGAAGTACGGCGCGATCCTCCTCAAGCTCAAGGTGTTCACGACGGCCGCCACGATGCTCGTCTCGATCGCGGCCTACGCGTGGATCTGGGGGCTCCCGTTCGCGATCGGGTTCGTCGTCTTGATCTTCATCCACGAGATCGGGCACGTAATCGAGCTCCGCCGCCAGGGCGTACCTGCGAGCGCGCCGCTCTTCATCCCCTTCCTCGGGGCGGTCATCGGGATGAAGCAGCTTCCCGACGATGCGTGGAAGGAGGCGCGCGTGGCGCTGGCCGGGCCGATCCTGGGCTCGGTGGGCGCTGCGGCGTTCTGGGTCGCCGCCGAAGTGAACGGCTCGGAGCTCCTGATGGCGCTCGCGTTCGTCGGGTTCTTCCTCAACCTCTTCAACCTGATTCCGATCGTGCCGCTCGACGGCGGCCGTGCGGTCGGAGCGCTCCATCCCGCGATCTGGCTGCTCGGCCTCGTGATGATGGTCGGGCTGCTCGTCGTGAGCCCGAATCCGATCCTCATCATCATCGTGCTCATCGGTGCGCTCGAGCTCTGGCGGCGCTGGCGCGAGCGCAAGGAGAAGGCCGAGTACTACCGCCTGCCCGTGTGGCAGCGAGTCACGGTGGCGGTGGTCTACATCGGGCTCCTCGGTGCCCTGGCGCTGGCCGTGTCGGCCACCCACGTCGAGCGCACCTTCTGATGGCGGGCGGGCAGGAGCTCGATCGCCGAGTTCTTCGGAGAACCGAGGAGAACCTCGCGAGCGACGTCTCGCTGATCGCGTCGGAGTTCCTCTCCGGCTTTCAGCTCATCAGCGAGATCGACCGGCCCGCGGTCTCGATCTTCGGCTCCGCCCGCGTCCTTGAGGGCACCCGGACGTACGAGAGCGCTCGAGCGACGGGGAGGGGCTGTGCGGAGGCCGGCTTCGCAGTCGTCACGGGCGGAGGTCCGGGCGTCATGGAGGCCGCGAATCGCGGCTGCAAGGAGGGAGGCGGCCTGTCCGTGGGGTTCAACATCGTGCTGCCCCACGAGCAAGGCGTGAATCCCTGGTGCGACCTGGCGCAGACCTTCGACCACTTCTACGCGCGCAAGGCGATGTTCGTGAAGGCGGCCGAGGGATTCGTCATCTTTCCCGGCGGTTTCGGCACGCAGGACGAGCTCTGGGAGGCGCTGACGCTCATCCAGACTCGCAAGATCGGGCACTTCCCTGTGGTCCTCTTCGACTCGGACTACTGGGGCGAGCTGCTCGACTGGATGCGCAAGGAGATGCTCGAGGACGGCCTCATCTCGCCGGAGGACGTCGACCTCCTCATGCTCACGGACGATCCGCAAGAAGCCGTCAAGCTCATCGTCTCTCACTACGACCTCCGTCTTGCCGAGGGCTCGGCCTAGCCCGGCCTACACTCACCGCGTGAAGTCGCTGCGCGATCTGCCCTCGATCGACGAGCTGCTCCGCGACGAGCGGCTCGCCGAAGAGCCCCACCGGCCGGCTGTCGAGGCTGCGCGACGCGTCCTCGAGCGCGCCCGCGAGGAGATCCAGGCGGGTCGCGAGCCCGGGTCTTTGGCAGATGCGGTACGCGCCGAGATCGAGGCGCAGCGCCGCCCGCGCCTGCGACGCGTGCTGAACGCCACCGGCGTTCTCATCCACACGAACCTCGGCCGCGCGCCGCTCTCGGAGGCTGCGCTCGCCCGCGTGGTGGAGGTGGGATCCGGCTACTCGAACCTCGAGTACGACCTCGACCGAGGCGCGCGCGGATCGCGGCAGGACCATCTCGCGCCGCTCCTCTGCCGGCTCACCGGGGCGGAGGCCGCGCTCGTGGTCAACAACAATGCCGCCGCCGTGCTGCTCGCGCTCGCCGCGCTCGCGGAGGGTCGCGAGGTCGTCGTCTCCCGGGGCGAGCTGATCGAGATCGGGGACGGCTTTCGTATCCCCGACGTCCTCGCGAGCTCCGGTGCGCGCCTCGTCGAGGTCGGAACGACGAACCGCACGCGCGCCGCCGACTACGAGCGCGCACTCTCACCCGAGACCGCCCTGCTTCTCCGCGTGCATCAGTCGAACTTCCGGGTGGTGGGGTTCTCGGAGCGGCCCGGTCTGGCCGAGCTTGCCGAGGTCGCACGCCGGCACGAGCTTCCGCTCGTGGACGATCTCGGCTCGGGCGCGCTCGTCTCTGTCGGGGACGAGCCGACGCCGGCCGAAAGCCTGCGTGCCGGCGCGGATCTCGTGACCTTCTCGGGCGACAAGCTTCTCGGGGGACCGCAGGCCGGAGTTGTCGTTGGTCGCGGAGACCTGGTCGAGCGTCTCCGCCGGCACCCCCTTCAGCGCGCGCTCCGCGCGGACAAGCTCACGCTCGCCGCGCTCGAGGGGACGCTCTCGATCGCTCTCGACGCCACTACAGCTGAGATCCCGGTGCTGCGGATGCTCCACGAGCGCCTCGAGCGTGTCCGCGAGCGCGCCGAGCGGCTCGCCTCTCTCATCGGGGGAGAGGTCGAGGAGACCGTCGCGAAGGTAGGTGGTGGCGCGCTGCCCCTGACGGAGCTCCCGAGCGCCGCCTGCGCGGTCGCGGAGGAGCTGGCTGAGCCGCTGCGCCTCGGCGAGCCTCCGGTGATCTGTCTCGTGCGCGACGGACGCACGCTCCTCGACTGTCGTACGCTCACCGACGAGGAGATCGACGAGGTCGCCGCGGCGGTGCACGCGGCGCGATGACCGTCGTCGAGGTCGAGCTCCCGGCGGAGCGATCCCGGCTCTGCGAGCTGGTCCTCCGTGATCTTCCGGAGTGGTTCGGCATCAAGGAGGCGACAGCTGCGTACATCAGAGACGTCGCCAAGCTCCCCACCTTTCGGATCGGCGACGACGCCTTCCTCTCACTCAAGTTGCACACGCCTCTGGCCTCCGAGGTGTGCGTCATGGGAGTGCGGCGAGCGAACCAAAGGCGTGGCCTCGGCAGTGCACTGCTTCGCGCCGGTGAGGCGTACCTGAGAGCCAGCGGCGTCGAGTACCTGCAGGTGAAGACACTCGGGCCGTCCGATCCCGATGTCGGCTATGCGAACACCCGGAGCTTCTACCTGGCGCGAGGCTTCGTGCCGCTCGAGGAGATCCACGGTCTCTGGGAGCACATTCCGTGCCTGTTGCTCGTCAAGCGCCTCTGACATGCCGCTGACGGTCGGCACGGCTGGTCACATCGACCACGGCAAGACGTGGCTCGTTCGGGCGCTGACCGGGAAGGACACGGACCGGCTGCCCGAGGAGCGCAGGCGCGGCATCTCGATCGACCTCGGCTATGCGCCGCTCGAGCTCTCGGATGGGCGCCGCCTCTCGGTCGTCGACGTTCCGGGACACGAGCGGTTCGTGCGGGCGATGGTGGCCGGCGCGACGGGCATCGACCTTTTCCTGCTCGTGATCGACGGGGGCGAGGGCGCGCGCCCGCAGACGCGTGAGCACCTCGCGATCCTGCGGCTGCTTGGAATCGGAAACGGGGTCGTCGCGGTCACGAAGGCCGACGCGGTGGACTCGGAGACGCTCGAGCTCGCACTCGAGGAGGCTCGCGAGCTCGTGCCCGGGGCGGAGCCGATCGCTGTCAGCGCAAAGACCGGAGCCGGGCTCGACGAGCTGCGCGCGGCGCTCGGGCGGGCAGCTGACGCGGCCGAGCGCACGCACTCGGACCGACCGACCCGGCTCTGGGTCGACCGGTCGTTCACGCTGCGGGGAATCGGCACGGTCGTCACCGGGACGCTCTGGTCGGGCTCGATCGGGGACGGCGACGTGCTCCGTCTCGAGCCGGCGGGCCGGACGGTTCGCGCGCGGAGCGTGCAGGTCCACGACAGCGACGTCGAGCGGGCGGAGGCGGGCCAGCGAGTGGCGGTCAGCCTGCCCGGAGTCGAGAGGCGCCAAGTCTGCAGGGGCCACGTTCTCGTCGAGCACGGTGCGTATCCCGTGTCGTACCGGTTGGATGTCGCGCTCGACGAGCTCGAGCCGATCGGCGACGGCGACCGGCTTCAGGTGCATCTCGGAACCGCGCACGTCCTCGGCAGGGTTGTCCGCATCGGTGAGCGGTGGGCGCAGCTGCGCCTCTCCTCGCCGGTCGTCGCAGCGCGCGGCGATCGCGTCGTACTGCGGGGCGAGACCACGGTGGGAGGCGGCATCGTCCTCGATCCCGCCCCGCCGCGGCATCGCGACGAAGAGCGGATGGCGCGCATCGAGCGCGGGGAGGTGGCCGCGACCGTCCATTCGCCCGTGCTCGCCGACTCGCTCCGACATGTCCTCGCGGGCCAGCCCGAAGGGCTCGAGCGCGCCGGGCCCTGGGTGTTCTCCCCCACCTGGCTCGGGGAGCTCGACCGCGACCTCCGCGACCGCATTGGGGCCGCCGACCCGATCGATCCCGGAGTACCGGCGCCGTCCGAGCCGTGGGCGGGCGACGTTCTTCCGCTCCTCTCTCTGGAACGACGAGGAGCCAGGATCTACCTGCCCGAGTCCGTTCCGTCACTCGGTGCGAAGCAGGCCCAGGCGGATGCGCTGCTTCGCGAGCTGGCGAGGGCCGGGGCCCAGGCCACCAAGGTCGAGGACGACGAGCTCGCGCGCTTCCTCGAGTCGGCTGGGAGCCTCGTTCGCCTTGGCGGAGGCCACGTTGTGGGGTCCGAGGGCTACGAGGCTGCGAGGAAGGTCCTGGTCGGAGAGTGCGAGACCGCGGGCGAGATCGCGCTTGCGCGGTTCCGCGACCTGCTCGGAATCGGCCGCCGGGACGCGCAGCTCCTGCTCGAGCGCTTCGACGCCGACGGCGTCACGCGCCGCGTCGGCGACCGCCGCGTGCTCCGCCGGGCCGGGGCCGCAGCGACTACACGCAGGGCGTCGTCGTGATCGACCCGTTCGGGCCGAGCTTGTGCCACGAGCGGTCTCCGACGACGCTCCGAACGCAGTAGCCGTTCAGATCTGCGTCGAGAATCTCGATTCCCGTGATGCCGGGGCTGTAGACGGTCTGCAGGCCCGCGAGCGTCATACCGGCGTACGTGCCGGTATCCGCGCGGTAGACCTCGATAGCGGGAACCGCAACGCGGATGTTCGACTGCGCGACCGCATCGTTCGCCCGCTCTCGTGCGAGCTGATGGAACCCGACCGCGACGAGCACGAGGATCGCGATAACGATCAACACAACGAGCAGCTCAACGAGCGTGAAGCCCTCTTCGCTCCGTTCCACAACGCAGCTATCGGCCGCCCGAGTCCCTCCCTTGAGGGACGACGAACCAGCCCGGAAGGGGGCCGCACTACCGCGTCTGCGGGAAGCCGAGGTCGACCTTGCTCGTCTTCGGGTCCGGCCAGCGGCTCGTGACCGCCTTCGTCCGGGTGTAGAAGTCGATCCCCTCGGGGCCGTAGATGTGGCGGTCGCCGAAGAGCGAGCTCTTCCAGCCGCCGAACGAGTAGTACGCGACGGGCACCGGGATCGGTACGTTGATCCCGACCATGCCCACGTTGACGTCGAACTGGAACCGCCGCGCGACGCCACCGTCCCGCGTGAAGAGCGCGACGCCGTTTCCGTACGGGTTCTCGTTGACGAGCCGGAGCGCTTCGTCGTACGTGTCCACCCTGACGACTGAGAGCACCGGGCCGAAGATCTCGTCCCGGTAGGCGTCCATCTCCGGGGTGACGTTGTCGAGGAGCGAGACGCCGAGGAAGAAGCCGTTGCCGTTCGGGGCGCTCTCGCGGCCGTCTGCCACGATCGTCGCTCCCTGGTCAGGCCCCGAGTCGAGGTAGGACGCCACCTTGTCGCGGTGCTCCCGCGTGACGAGAGGCCCCATCTCGTTGTCCGGATCCATGCCGTCGCCGACCTTGACCTTCGGCAGCCGCACCTTGATCGCGTCCACGAGCGCGTCTCCCGCGCCGCCTACGGCGACGAGGACGGAGACGGCCATGCAGCGCTCACCCGCGGATCCGTAGCCCGCGCTCACGGCCGCGTCGGCGGCCATGTCGATATCGGCATCCGGCAGGACGACCATGTGGTTCTTGGCGCCACCCAGAGCCTGGACCCGCTTGCCCGCCTTCGTTCCGTTCTCGTAGACGTAGCGCGCGATCGGCGTCGAGCCGACGAAGCTGATCGCGGCGACATCGGGATGCTCGAGCAGCGCATCGACCGCGATCTTGTCGCCCTGGATCACGTTGAAGACGCCGTCGGGAAGGCCGGCTTCCTTCAGCAGCTCGGCCGCGAGGAGCGACGCGGACGGGTCTTTCTCCGAGGGCTTCAAGACGAACGTGTTTCCGCAGGCGATCGCCGGCGCCCACATCCACATGGGCACCATCGCCGGGAAGTTGAAGGGCGTTATGCCGGCGGCGACGCCGAGCGGCTGCCGGATCGAGTACACGTCGATCCCCGTTGCCGCCTGCTCCGAGTAGCCGCCCTTGAGGAGCGTCGGGATGCCGCAGACGTACTCGATGACCTCGATGCCGCGCTGCACTTCGCCGAGTGCGTCGGAGAGGACCTTCCCGTGCTCGGCGGTGAGCAGGCGCGCGAGGTCCTCGCGGTGCCGGTCGAAGAGGTCGTAGATCCGGAAGAAGAGGTCGGCGCGCTTCGAGAGCGACCACGTGCGCCACTCCGGGAACGCCGCCTTCGCGGTCCCGACGGCGCGATCCACCTCCTCGACGCTGGCGAACGACACCTGCCCCGTCTGCTCGCCGGTCGCCGGGTTGTAGACGGGACCGCTGCGGTCCGACGTCCCGCGTAGGGACTCCCCGCCGATCCAGTGGTCGATCAGCTTCAGCTCTGTCGTCACCGCGGCGTTCATCGCACGCACCTCCCTGGCGCTTTCTGCTCCGTGTTGTCCAAGCCTAGCGCTGGCGGTGTTTGCTAAGCCGTGCTCTTTGCGCCCGTTCTCGCCGGCCGCCGGACGACCGCGTCCTCGCCCGGGAAGAAGATCGATTCGTGACCGTCCTCCCAGCGAACGCGGAACCGCTCGTGGCCTGGATCACCCAGAACCTCCTCGATGACGCCCGCCTTCGGGCTGTCGCCAACGGAGTGACCGGTGACCAGAACCTCATCGCCGGCTCGGGCTGGCTTGCCCTGAACGGTCTTCGTCATGAGAACCTCCTGTAATCGGTTCCAACGAGTGTGCCTCGTCTCGCGGTTCCGTGCACGCTCGCTTCACGTGGGAATTGTCAGGCTCGCGAGCTCCCGCGGGTAGTAGGTGAGGATCTCGATTCCGTCGTCCGTCACGAGAACAGTGTCGGAGTGACGGAAGCCGCCGAGGTCGGGCGCGTACAGCCCCGGCTCGACCGTGAAGACCATGCCGGCGCAAATCACGGTCGAGTCACCCGAGTCCAGGAACGGGCCCTCGTGGTAGCGCAGGCCGATCGCGTGCCCCGTGTGATGCCGCCAGTACGGGAAGAGGTCGTGCTGCGCGAAGTAGCCGCGCACGGCCATGTCGACGTCCGAGCAGCGGGCACCCGGCTTGATCGCCTCGAACGCGACCTCCTGCACGGCCTTCATATGTCCGAACAGGCGCTCCTGCTCGGCCGACGGCTCGCCGATCACCATCGTCCGCTCGAGCTCCGAGAGGTAGCCCCAGACCGGTGCGCTCGCGCCGGTGACGAGGATGTCACCGGCCTGGAAGACGATGTTCCCGGCCAGCGCGTGCGGGATCGCCGCGTTCCGGCCGATCTGTCCTCGGTAGCCCGCGCTCGCGCCGCTGAAGAAGAAGCTCTGAGCCCGGTAGAGCGGTCCGATCGCGTCGAGCATGGCGAAGGTTGCCTCGTCGCTCGCACGCATGGAGACCTCCGTCTCCGTGACACCGGGCCGCGTATACCGCTGGAGCAACGTGTGCGCCAGGTTCCCCCAGCGGACGCTCTCGCGGATCAGCCCGATTTCGGCCTCTGACTTGATCGCCATCTGCTCTTCGATCTGCTCGACGATGCGGACGACGGTCGCACCGGAAAGCTCGCTTAGCGTCGGGCCGCGGTACCCGAGGATCCACGGATAGCCGTCCTGGTCCGCTCCGATCTTCCCGGTCACGCCCATCGCCTCGAGGGTGGAGGCGAGCACCGTCTCGGGCCGCGGATCGCCCGGGTACTCGAGGTAGTGGTCGACCCGGTCGAGCGTCGCCTTCGCCTGCGCATGCTCGACCTCGAGCCTCGGAACGACGAGGCCACGCTCCCCGTCGGCGTTCAGCACGAACGCGATCGGTCGCTCGGTCGGTGCGAACGCGAAGCCCGCGTAGTAGAGGACGTAGTACGGGTCGAAGAGAACGACGCCGCTCGAGTTGTCCGCGACGAGCCGTTCGAGAAGCGCGTCACAGCGAGCACGGTGCTCGGCGGGCGCGATCGCTATCGAGGTCACCATCTCCTCGGACCCTATGTTCTTGTCGCCGGACGCGGCGTGCGTTCGGGGGGTAGCCTGAGGCGACGGGGGTCACGCTGAAGCATCTTCTCGTCCTGGTGGTCGTAGCCGCCTCGCTCCTCGGGGATACCACGCGTGCTGCGACGTCCCTGTACCGCTACGACGAGCGGTTGAGCCGAATCGCACGCGAGACGCTCTGGCAGGCGGCGAGTGAGGGAACGGGTATCAAGCGCGGGAAGGTCCTGAGCGTCGGAGTGCGTTGCTACCGCGACAAGGACGCGTTCGAGGAGACCTTCGAGGGTCTTTCCGGGGTTCCCGCGAGGCGCGTGATCGCCTACTACGCGGGCGGGAGGGACGTACACCTGAGAGGCACGACCTGCGCCAATGTCCACCTCTTCTTCAGGGGGCGGAACACCGTGCGCACCGCCGGTGCGTACGCGATCCTCCTGCACGAGGCGCTCCATCGGCAGGGAATCCACAACGAGCGGCTGACGACCTGCTTCGCGAACGAGTCCGTCCGCTGGGGAACGCGGTGGTTCGGAGGCAGCGAGGCGAAGTCGCTGCGAGCGCGGAACCGCGCGTTCACGTACACGAAGCTGCACGCACCGCGGTCGTACCGCATGGGCAGGCCCGACTGCTTGGCTCTGGCTCGAAAACAGCAGTGGGTCGAGTTGCGCTCGTCTCGGCCGTGATGTGCGCGCGCCCTGGGAGCCGCTACCGAGCGGCCGCAGCTCGTAGCGTCAGTCGAGTCGCTCGAGCTTGGCCCGTAGCGCGGACACAGCTCGCTCGGCTGACGCCCGCTCGCGCTCGGCCGTGCGCTGCGCCTGGACGGCCTCCTCCAGCTGGCGCTCGGCTTCGGCGAGCTCGTCGCGCAGCGCTCGCACCCGCTCGCGCCGCTTGGCTTCTTGCTGCACCGCCCGGCTTGGTCCGGACTTTCGCCGGACGCCCTTGACGGGCGCGGCGACCATCCCTGCGAACGGCGAGAAGCCGACCGCTTCCAGCTCCTCTGTGAGCGCCCCGCGAACGAGCGCCTGGCGCGCGTCGTCGGCAGCGACGGCGCTTCGCAGCAGATCGCGAACTCGTCGCCGCATCGCGTCGCTCGCGGTCTTTTCGCGTGGAGCCACGTGCGTGACGGCGACCTCGGCCAGCAGATCCAGCGCGTCCTCCAGCTCGCTGACTGCTTTCTTGAACGCGTCCGGTTCGCTGCCGAGCTGTGTCTCCTTCACACGAAGCGCGGCGTCCGCTGCGGCTCGGGCAGCTTTCGGCCGGGCCCGGGCTGCACGGTTGACGGCGAAGACGACGACGCTCGGTTTTCGCAGGCCGGCGAGAGTAGCCGCCTCCTCCGCGCGCCCCGCATCGCGCAGCTCACGGACGAGCCCCGCCCGCCGCGACACGAACTCGTCCGGCGGGACAGCAAGAAGCTTCTCAGCCTCTTCAGGCAGGGCATCGATGCTCATGACGACGGAGCGGCGCCGGAGTCGAACCGACCGAGCCGTGGGTTACACGACCGCACTGGTTTTGAAGACCAGCTGGGCCACCGGGCCCATGCCGCTCCGACGACCAGGCTAGACGAGGTGCGTCGCTCGGAGCGGCCCTGGCGCGGCAGGAGCCTGCTTCAGCCGTCCGACGAATGGTAGGCGGGTGGGTCGAGCGCGAACACCATGCGAATCACGGTTCCGGCTTTCGGCTTGGTCTCGATCGTGTGCTGGCTCGCGACCCGCTCGATGATCTTCAGGCCGAAGCCTCCCGCTTTCCCGCGTCCACCAGAGGCCCTCAGCCCCATCCCATCATCACGAACCACGACGGCGAGCTCGGCGTCCTCGCGCTCGACGCGGACGTCGACAGCGCCCCGCCTCGTCCCATATGCGTGGCGCACGACATTCGACACGGCTTCGCTGACACAGAGCCGCACGTCGTCGACGAGTCGTTTGTCTCTCACTAGCCCGGAGACGACCTCGCCCACGGCAGCACGGGCCTTGCGAACACTCGAAGGGGTCGCCTGGAAGGAGAGGTCGAGACAGGTCGTGAGGGGAGTCACCTTGCCTGGGTACCCTGCCTGAGATCGGTGAAACGTCGCACGTGCCGTTCGCACGGGCAGCTCGCCGTCCAGCGACGAGCGACCAGTACGTTAGGAGCTCCGGTGCCCCCTGCGCACACGATCCCGGCCGATCTCCTCACTCCGCTCGGCGCATATCTCCGCCTGCGCGGGACCGCCGGAGGAAGCTTCCTCCTCGAGTCGGTGGAGCAAGGTCGCCTGGGCCGCAACTCGTTCGTCGGGCGCGGCTCGCGGTTCGTCGGCTTCGAGGAGGCGGAGCTGCTCGGCGCACCCGTCGTCGGGTACCTGGGGTACGACCATGCGGCGAAGCTCGAGCCGACGGTGCCGCTTCCCTCTGAAGGGCCGTCGTTTCCCGAGAGCCGCTTCGTCGTCGTCGAGACCCTCGTCCGCTTCGACCACGGCGCGGGTGTGGTCGAGGTCCTCGCTGGTGACGGCGAGGAGATAGCCGAAGCCCTCGGGCGGCCGCTCGCGACGGGGCGCGACGAGTCCGCGGGAGAGGGAGGGCCGATACGGCGCTTCCCGTCGCAGGAGCGCTACGAGGACATGGTGCGCCGCTGCCAGGAGCACATCCGGGCGGGCGATGCGTACCAGATCGTCCCCTCGCAGCGAGCCGAGCGGGCGACTCCGGCTCCGCCGCTCGCCGTGTACCGGGCGCTGCGTCGGGTCAACCCCTCGCCGTACCTCTTCCTGCTCGAGCTCGGAGAGCTCGCGCTCGTCGGCTCGTCTCCGGAGCGGCTCGTCGCGTGCGAGGACGGGCGAGCAAGCGTCTGCCCGATCGCGGGCACGACCTCTCCGGACGAGGGTGACGCCGAGCGCCTGCTCTCGTCGGAGAAGGATCGGGCAGAGCACGTGATGCTCGTCGACCTCGGCCGCAACGATCTCTCCCGCGTCTGCCGGGCAGGGACGGTGCGCCTGACCCGGTCGCTCGAGGTGGAGCGCTTCTCGCACGTCTCCCACCTCGTCTCCGAGGTCGTCGGCGAGCTGCGCGACGGCGTGACGCCTTTCGACGTGCTCCGTGCCTGCTTTCCGGCGGGCACGGTTACCGGGGCGCCGAAGGTCCGCGCGATGCAGATCATCTCGGAGCTCGAGGGCTACCGCCGAGGGCCCTACGCCGGTGCTGTCGGCTACGTTCTGCCAGACGGGAGAATGGACACCTGCATCGCGCTGCGCACGATCGTCATGGCGGACGGCGTTGCGCGGATCCAGGCGGGAGCGGGAGTCGTGGCAGACTCGGAGCCGGCGGCCGAGCACCGCGAGTGTCTCGCCAAGCTGGCCGCGCTCGAAGCCGCGATCGACCTGGCGGAACGGGAGTACGCATGAAGCTGCTCATGATCGACAACTACGACTCGTTCACGTGGAACCTCGTGCACCTGTTCGAGGAGCGCGGCGTCGACGTCTCGGTGTACCGAAACGATGCGATCACCGTCGACGAGGCCGAGACGCTCGAGCCGGATCGGCTCGTCATCTCCCCGGGTCCCGGGCGCCCGTCGGATGCCGGCATCTCGGTGGAGCTGATCCGGAGGCTCGGCCCGACGGTCCCGACGCTCGGCGTGTGTCTCGGCCACCAGGCGATCGTCGAGGCGTTCGGAGGAGAGGTCGGCCAGGCTCGGTCCCTCCTGCACGGCAAGGCGAGCCGCTTCCGGCACGACGGGGAGGGAGTCTTCGCCGGCCTCCCGGAGGAGGTCGAAGCGGGCCGCTATCACTCGCTTGCCGCAGTGCGCGTCCCCGACGAGCTCGCGGTGACCGCGCGAACCGCGGACGGCGAGATCATGGGTGTGAGGCACCGCGTCCATCGCATCGAGGGCGTCCAGTTCCATCCCGAGTCGGTGCTCACGCCCGACGGCGCCAAGATGGCGGAGAACTTCCTGCGCTGATGTAGGCCCACGCATGATGGAAAGAGCAGCGTCAAGGCCGCGAGCGGCCGCCTTCAGGGATTTTTGCGCGGACTTGCGCATGATGGGGCCTATGCGCTCTCTTCGCCCGTGACCTCGCGCTTCGTCAGGTCGAGGAGCCCAGCGTAGAGCTCGTGCAACCCATCCGCCGAGAGCGGGCCGCGATTCGCTCGCGCAACGTCGTCGAGCAGCTGTCGCTCCCGGTCGGGGTCGAGAAACGGGATGCCCTGCGTTTCCTTGTAGCGTTTCAGGCGGCCGACGAGCTCGAGCCGCGCGTTGACGGCGTCCACGATCGCGCGATCGATCTCCGAGATCTCTTTCCGCAGCCGCTGGACGGTGGGATCCGAGGCGGGATCGGTCAACTCTCCTCGCCTCCTGGGTGCGTATAGGGCGCGGTCGAGACGGTCGGAGTGTACGCCTCGAAGCGGTCGCTCCGCTCTCGATCCCCATGCGCGCGCCGAGCATCGGGCACGGCGTCTTTACACTGATTTGTCTGTTGGCGATGACCGAGCCGACCTGGGCGCCCTCATCCTGGCGCAGTCTTCCGGCGGGCCAGCAGCCCGAGTGGCCGGACGCCGAAGCGCTCGCCGCGGTGCGCGAGCGGCTGGGCGCGCTGCCGCCTCTCGTCTTCGCGGGAGAGGCGCGAGGGCTCCTCGCCGCGCTCGGCGAAGTGTGCGAGGGCCGCGCCTTCGTGCTGCAAGCGGGGGATTGCGTGGAGTCTTTCCGGGACGTCACCGCAGCCGCAATTCGCGAGAAGTTGAAGGTGCTCCTGCAGATGTCTGCCGTGTTGACCTACGGCGCCACGCTGCCGGTGGTCAAGGTCGGCCGCATCGCGGGCCAGTTCGCCAAGCCCCGCAGCGAGCCGACGGAGGTCGTCCAGGGGGTCGAGCTCCCGTCGTTCCGCGGGCACGTGGTCCACTCGGATGAGCCCACGGCGCACGCGCGCATCCCCGACCCGGAGCGGCTCGTGCAGGGCTATTACCACGCCGCGTCGACCCTCAACCTGCTCCGCGCCTTCACGAAGGGCGGCTTTGCCGATCTCACGCTCGTCCACACCTGGAACCGCGAGTTCGTCGCCAGCTCTCCTGCCGGCCAGCGCTACGAGGCGCTTGCCGACGAGATCGGGCGCGCGCTCCGCTTCATGCAGGCGATCGGGATCGATCTCGAGCACGAGCGCTCGCTCCACGAGGTGAACGTGTGGACGAGCCACGAGGGTCTCCTGCTCGACTACGAGGAAGCACTCACGCGCCAGGACTCGCTCACCGGGCAGTGGTACGACTGCTCGGCCCACATGCTCTGGATCGGCGAGCGGACGCGCGATCCAGCCGGCGCGCACGTCGAGTTCTTCTCCGGCGTCCACAACCCCCTAGGAGTCAAGCTCGGTCCAAGCGCGACGCCAGAGGACGTCGCGACGCTTGCCGAACGGCTCAACCCGGGCCGCGTGCCGGGCCGGTTGACGTTGATCGCGCGGATGGGCGCCGAGCGAGTCCGCGACGCGCTACCGCCGCTTCTCGAGGCGGTGCGGCGGACCGAGGTGCCGGTCGTCTGGGTCTGCGATCCGATGCACGCCAATCTGGTGCGCGCTCCGTCGGGTACCAAGACCAGGCATTTCGACGCGATCATGGCCGAGCTACACGGGTTCTTCGCGGCGCACCGGGAAGTCGGGACGTGGCCCGGCGGCGTCCACATCGAGTTCACGGGCGAGGACGTGACCGAGTGTCTCGGCGGCTCCGAGGCGGTGCTCGAGGAGCAGCTCGACCGTCGCTACGAGACGCTCTGCGATCCGCGCCTGAACGGGCGGCAGTCGCTCGATCTCGCATTCCGCGTCGCCGAGCTGATGCGAGCGGTCTAGCGCGGAGTGCGAGCATGCGCCTAGCGGTCGTCGGAACCGGGTTGATTGGCGCCTCGGTGGGTCTCGCGGCCCGACGGGCGGGGTTCTCCGAGGTTGCCGGCTGGGACGAGGATCCCGAAGCGCTCACGGTCGCGGCCGACCGCGGCGCGGTCGAGCCCGCTCTGTCGCTCTCCGCGGCGCTGCACGAGGCGGATGTGGCTGTCGTCGCCGTACCCGTTGCCTCGCTCCCCGGCGCCGTGCGTGAGGTCCTTGCGTCAGCTCCCGCCGGGTGTGCAGTGACAGACGCGGGCTCGACGAAGAGCTCCGTCTGCGACGCGGCCGGGGCTGACCCGAGGTTCATCGGCGGTCATCCGATCTGCGGCGCGGAGACGCGAGGGCCCGGCCGCGCGAGCGTAGAGCTCTTCGACGGCGCCACGTGGTTCCTCACACCGCTCGCGGCGACCGAGCCCGGGTGCTACCGCGCCGTCCACGGGCTCGTGACGGCGCTCGGTGCGAGGCCGGTGGCCATCGGTCCCGCCGAGCACGACCGTCTCGTCGCCGTCACGAGCCACCTTCCGCACGCACTCGCGAACGTCCTTGTGAACCAGGCAGGAGCGTCCCGCGTGGACGGTCACGATCCGTTGGCGGCCGCCGGTGGGTCGCTCCGCGACATGACCCGGATCGCCGGGGCGAATCCGCGCATCTGGGTCGACATCTTCCTCGAGAATCGCGGCGCGCTGACCGCCGCTCTGGCCGATCATCGCCGTCGCGTCGAGCAGCTCGAGGCCGCTCTCGCCGGGGGCGATGCCGGATTTCTCGCCCGCTGGATCGGCGAGGCGACCGGCAACCGGCGCCGCATGCTCGAGACGGCGTATGAGGACGCCGGCGCCCTGCATCGCGTCCGCGTGCACGTTTTCGACCGCCCGGGGGTCCTCGCGGGAATCTTCCAGGCGCTGGGTGCCGAGCGGATCAACGTCGCGGACTTCGAGCTGGAGCACCTCTCGCCCGAACGAGGCGGCGCGCTGACGATCCTCGTCACGGGCGAGCGAGAGGGGTCTCGTGCTGCGGACCTCCTGGAGGCGCAGGGCTACGGGGTCGTCGTCGCGCCCGTCATGGACGACTGAGGACGAGCCGCCCGGCTCGCGGGGTGCCGACTAACGAGTCCGCGAGCTCGCGAGCTCGAAGCGCTTCCCGAGGAGAGCGAGCACCTTGTCCGCGATCAAGTCCCCGGCGGGACGCTCGAAGTGGACGCCGTCCTCGGCTCTCATCTTCACGAGCTTCCCGGAGTCGTCCGAGATGTACTGGGCATAGCTGCCGTTCGCCCCCGCAAAGAAGAAGTAGGTGTCGAGGTACGCGACACGGCCCGGGCGACGAGCTGCTGCCGCTGCGACGATGGCGTTGATCGTGTCGTAGCGTCGCGTCTGCTCTCCGTCTCGCGTGATGGGTAGTCCGATCCACACGAGGAATGCGCTGCGGCTCACCGTGTCCATGATCCCCGCGACACGCCGGCGGTACTCGGCCGTCCAGCTCGAGCTCCCGAACGAGCCGATCTCGACGCCTTCCGGAAGGCCCGTCATGAACCCGTGGTCGTCGTTTCCGCCGAACATGAGGACGACGGCGTGGGGCTTCTCCTTCCGCATGACCTTCCGGATATGCGTGAACCAGTTGAAGATGTCGGGGCGCTCGAGGCCGCTCGCGATCCGGCCGTCGATCCCACCGACCGCCTCGACGGACCGGTTGGACGCGACGGCACGAAGGATCGACTCGCCGGGGACGACGACCAGGGAGTCTCCAGCGATCCAGAGACGGAGCGGACGCTCGCGCGTGAACTTCGTCCTGGGCGGGGGAGCAGCGGGCTGGTTCGGAGTCGTGGCGGGCGGCTCCTCCGGCAGCGCGACCGCCGTGTCGATCTCGTCGTCGTCCGAGCGGCCGAGAGCGGCCTTCAAGCCCTCGCGCGGACGGTCGAGGAGGAGCGCATGACTTACATCCTCGAGCGGCCCGGTCAGGGCGAGCGCAAGGTCCCGTTTCCATCCCTCCGGCTGTATGTGCGCCGACTTTCGGATGCCAGGTGCGTTCAAAAGGACGCCGACGAGCAGTGCCAGAAGCGAGACGACGATCGCGGAGCCGGCCGAGTGGAGCCGCCGCCCGCCCTCGCCCCGCTGTTCGCGGGGGCGTCGTCGGCGGGGGTGTGGCTCGCTCGTCATCTCAGAACTGGAAGTAGATGAACGGGGCCACGCCTTCAGGGCCGAGCGTGTGCGTGCCGAGGAGGGCGACGGAGAGGACGACCGCCTGGGCGGGCACCGGCAGACGCGAGAACCGGGCCATCAGGCCGAGCGGGAACCGAGTCGGCAGGTACTGGGAGCCGATCCCGACGGCCATCGCGGCGAGCACGCCGCCCGTGACGAGCGGTGACGGCTCTCCCCACGCGGTGAAGAGCCGGACGATGATCTCCCAGGCGTCGGCGAACGAGTCGGAGCGGAAGAAGATCCACGCGAAGCACACGACGTGGAACGTCGCGAAGCGCTGCCACGCGCGACGGAGCGGCGTCGAGGGGCGCTCGACGAAGCCCGGCCGCTCGTGCCACCAGCGCTCGGACGCGAGAGCGGCGCCGTGGATCGCGCCCCAGGCGACGAACGTCCACCCGGCGCCGTGCCAGAGGCCGCCGATGAGCATCGTCAGCATGAGGTTCCGGTAGGTGAGCAGGCGCCCCCCGCGGTTCCCGCCGAGGGGGATGTAGACGTAGTCGCGAAGCCAGCGCGACAGCGTCATGTGCCAGCGCCGCCAGAAGTCCTGAATCGAGACGGCCGCGTACGGCGAATCGAAGTTCTGAGGGAAGCGAAACCCGAGCAGCAGCGCGAGCCCGATCGCCATGCTCGTGTAGCCGAAGAAGTCGGCATAGATCTGCACCGCGTAGGCATAGACCCCGACGAGCACCTCGAGCGACGAGTGCTGGTTGGGGGCGCCGAAGACGTCGTCGACGATGCTCGAGGCCAGGTGGTTCGAGATCACGACCTTCATGAAGAGACCGGTTCCGATGAGGAAGAACGCACGCGCCGTGTCTACGTAGCGGGGGTCGCGCGGCGTCTCGAGCTGGGGAATGAGCTCGCCCGGCCGCACGATCGGCCCCGCGACGAGGTGTGGGAAGAAGGAGAGGTAGGCAGCGAACTTCGACAAAGAGACGGGCTCGAAGTCACCGCGATAGACGTCCACGACGTACGCGATTCCCATGAACGTGAAGAACGAGATCCCGACCGGAAGGACGATCCCCCGCACCTCGAGCGGCACGTCGACTCCAGCGAGCGCGAAGAGGTTGTGCGTCGAAGAGACGAAGAAGTCGTAGTACTTGAAGTAGCCGAGGAGCGCGACGTTCCCGGCCAGGGCGGCTACGAGCAAGCCCTTGGAGCGCGCGGTGGCGTTGCGGTGGATGGCGTGCGCGAACACGTGGTTCCAGACGACCGACACCGCGAGGAGGAACACGAAGCGCCAGTCCCAGGCGCTGTAGAAGACGAAGCTCGCGGCGACGATGAAGGGACGCCAGCGCTCGCCACGCGGCATCAGGAGCCACGAGAGCGGGAGCACGATCATGAAGAAGATCGCGAAGGTGGCTGTCGGGAATAGCACTATTAGCCGCGCAAGATCGAAATCCGCTCACGCGGATTTCGATCGCGCCAAAACCCCTGAAGCGCGGCCTTGCGGCCGCGGCGCTCGCGTTCTCCGTCTTGCGCTACGTGACTCGGGATCCGCTCGCGCGAATTCCGATCGCGCGAAAACCCCTGAAGCGCGGCCTCGCGGCCGCGGCGCTTGCGTTCTCCGTCTTGCGCGCCGTGACTCGGGACCCGCTCACGCGGATTTCGATCGCGCGCA
>JACCWU010000164.1 GCA_013697465.1 Actinomycetota bacterium
CGTCTGATCCTGTTGCTGCCGGTCGTCCTCGCCTTCTGGCTCATCTGGTTTATGCCATGGTGGCGTCGCAAGGTGCGCATCGCCGCCCGCAGTCTTCCGACCTGGAAGCTCACGCCCGAGTAGCGGCAGACCCGGCCGACTCCCAGGAGCGTTCGGCCGGGTCCGAGGAGCGTCTGGGCCGGGTCGGGTTGACGGTCATGAGCCTCCCGAGCTACCCTCGTTCCGTCATCTGATACGCCATTGCCGAGGAGGCAATCGCATGCAGCTTCCAAAGCGAGCCGCCTACGTCGTCGTGGGTGCCGGAATTCACGGCCTCTCCACCGCGTACCACCTCGCGCGCGAGCTACGAAAGCGCAACGCTGGTACGGGCGCGGACGTTCTCGTCCTGGACAAGGCGGCACCCGGCGCCGGCGCGTCCGGGATCGCGTGCGGGGTCGTTCGCAACAACTACTTCCAGCCGGCGATGAGCGAGCTCATGCAGGCGTGCGTCGAGGTGTGGGAGTCCGACCCGGAGGCCTACGCCTACAACCCGGTCGGCTACATCGCGCTCGGCGCGGCTCGCCAGGAGGCGGATCTCACGGCGACGTACGAGCGCCAGGAGCGCATCGGCTACGACTCCGAGCTCATCGTGGGCGCAGACGCCGCCGACGCGCACATGAAGGACCTCTTCCCCGACTGGCGCGCACAAGGCGTGACCGTGTGCCTGCACGAGCACCAGGGCGGGTTCGCCTTCAACATGGACTCGGTCCGCGGTCTGTACGAGAAGTGCCGCTCGGAGGATGTGAGCGTCGTCACGGGCGTCGAGGTCACCGGATTCGCGGATAGCACTGACGGCACAATCGAGCGGGTCGAGACGACGCAAGGGACGATCGAGGTCGGCGAGCAGGTCGTCATCGCACCCGGACCCTGGGCGAAGCGCTTCTGGAAGATGGTCGGGATGCCGGACACGATCGACGTCCGGACGCCGGCGGGAGAGGTCATTCCTGATCAGCCGATGTGGACCTACTGGAACCTGCAGGAGGGCGAGGTGTCGATCGATCCGCTGCTCTTCGCAAAGGCGGACGGCTTTGCTCCCCCGGTGATCCACCTGGACACGGACGCCCCCCTCTTCACGGACGACGGGCGCCTCGTGACGGACGAGCTCTGGGGCATCTACTTCAAGCGTGACCGCCACGGCGTCCAGGGCGGGGCGTCGCCGCTCGTCGTCGAGGATGACGTCGAGCTCGACCCCTACCCCTCGACGACCGACATCGACCCGGCGTTCCCGGACATGTGGTGCGCCGCGCTGTCGCACTCGATGTCACGGTTCGAAGGCTGCCGCCCGCTCTACAAGAACGCGCGCTCGGGCGGAGTCGGCGCGTTCACCGTGGACAACTTCCCGGTCTTCGACTACCTGCGGCCGAACCTGTATGCCGTGCTCGACTCGAACCACGGGTACAAGATGATCGGCGTCGGGAAAGAGGTCGCCGCGGTGCTCCTCGGTGAGCACTCGCGCCTCCTCTACCCCTTCCGCTTCGAGCGCTTCGAGACGGGCGACCTGCACCCGGTCTCGAGCTCTCCGTATCCGTGGTCTTGACTTCCTAGCGCACGGGCGCCCAGGTGTTCCCTGCGTCGTCACTGCGATAGAGCGTTCGCGTCTCGGGGGTGATCGCGAACGCAACGCCAGGCTCGCTCGTGGACCACGCGACCGGCTCGAACGTCGTACCCGGCTCGAAACCCGCCTTCCATTCCTCGCCACCGTTCTCGGAGCGCCAGATCCGCTCCCCTGTCGCAAGCACGACGTTCGAATGGGCACCCAGCCTGATGACCGGCGCGCTGAGCGCCACGCGCCAGGTCTTCCCGTCGTCGTCGCTCAGCAGAACGCCGCGTCCGGGGTCAGCGGCGAGCAGCCGTCCTCCGTCGAGCGCCGACAACCCGTAGACCGAGCCGCCGACCTCGTCCGAGACCTCGCTGAACGTCTCACCGCGGTCGGTCGACATGTAGAGCCCGTCGCCGGTCGCCGCAGCGAAGAGACATCCCCGTTGGTCGGACGCGAAGCCGTGCAGGTCGAGGTTGGGGAGCCCGTCCGGCCGGACGTCGCTCCACGTGCGGCCGTTGTCGTCGCTCCGTGAGAGCACGTTGTGCCCGGCGACCCAGAGCCGCCCGTCGGGTGTCCGGACGATGTTCATCGCGTCCTGACCGCCGAGCGACCCGGTCTTCCAGGTTATTCCGCCGTCGCGCGACTCGTACATCCCGACGTGGGTACCGAGCAGGAGATGCCGCGTGTTCGCAGCGTCGACATACAGCGAGTGGTAGTCGGGCGTGGCCGGCAGCCCGCGCGCAGGCGGAGCGACCTGCTCGTTCGGGCCCTCCGCCTGCCGCTTCCCGAGCAGGAACGCACCGCCGGCAGCCACCACGACGAACGCTACGAGCGCGAGTGAGCTCCAAGCCTTGGTGCGATGCTGACTCGTCACGGCGCCGACAGATCCGCTGCATCCGCAAGCGACGGCGCGGGCTCCTCGAGACCTAGCCTCCGCCCCAGCCAGGGCTTCGTCGTCGTCTGGACGGCCAGGGTGACGACGATTGCAAGCGCGACGGTCGTCACGATCAGCTCCGCGTCCGGGACGTCGAGGGCGACCATCAGCCCTGCCAGCGCGGCGGCGACAACGCCAGTCTCGCGCGTCCAGGATAGGAAGACGATCTCCTGCCACGACCAACCGCCGCGCCGGTCGGAAAGGAGGCACGCGAAAACCGTCAGCGGCCGTGCAAGGACGATGAAGGCGGCGATGACGACGAGACCGGGCCCGAGGTTGCTCCAGATGTCGCTCCAGGGCAGATTCGCGCCGAGGGTGATGAAGACGAGAATCACGACCACCTCCGAGAGGGTGTCCACGAGGACGCGCATCTCCCGCTCGTGGTCCGAGTGCATTCCGAGCCGTAGCCGATCCATGTTGCCGACGATGAGCCCGGCCAAGAACGCGCCGAGGTATCCGCTCCCACCCGCCCAGTCGATCGAGAAGTATCCGACCGCCACGACGGCGACGACCGCGATCGCCGCCGACTCGCTCCAGACGCCGAGGCGGCGGTTGGACACCACCATGGAGAGGAGGACTCCGAAGCCGATGCCGAGCGCGGTCGAGATACCGAGGTCCTCGAGAAAGTGGATCGCAGGGTCGGTAACCGAGGCATCCCCGCTCAGGACGACGCCCGCGAAGACCAGGGCAAGCACGGCTCCAGTCGAGTCGTTGAGCGCCGACTCTGCGATCGCGGTCTGCTCGACCTTCTGCCGCAAGCGCATGCGGTCGAACAGCGGGATGAGGATCGCCGGATCGGAGGGCGCAAGGACGGCTCCGATCAGCAGCCCCGTCGAGAACGGGACGTCGAAAGCCACGGCTGCCACGGATCCGGTGACGATGGCGGTGATCAGGACGCCTGGGATCGCCAGCAACCCAAGCCCGACCGCAACGCGGCTGAGAATGCGCGTGGAG
>JACCWU010000229.1 GCA_013697465.1 Actinomycetota bacterium
GCGTGATGCGCTCGACCCGGGCGAGCTAACCGTCATCGGCAACGTGGGCGACGACGTCGAGATCCTCGGCCTCCACGTCTCGCCAGATCTCGACTCGATCCTGTACACGCTCGCCGGGCTCGCGGACGACGAGCGCGGATGGGGGAGGGCCGGTGAGACGTGGAACGCCCTGTCCTCCGCCTCCGCCTGGGGCGGCGAGGACTGGTTCAGGCTCGGCGATCTCGATCTCGGCCTTCATCTTGTTAGAACGCAGGCTCTGCGCGACGGAGCGTCGCTCTCGACAGTGACGGCGCAGCTCGTGGAGCAAACGGGGCTCGACGTTCGCCTCCTCCCGGCGACGGACGACCGGCTCCGGACGCACGTCGTCACTCCCGCCGGATCGTTCCCCTTCCAGGAGTGGTTCGTCGGCCGCGGTCACCGAGACGAGGTCGACGCCGTGCTCTTCGAGGGGAGTGAGGCGGCGAGCCCAGCTCCCGGTGTCAGCGAGGCGCTGGCGTCGGCCGATGCGATCGTGATCGCGCCCAGCAACCCCTACGTCTCCATCGGACCGATCCTCGCGGTGGAAGGTATTCGACACGCGCTGGAGGAGCGAAGTGTGCGCTCGGTCGCCGTGAGCCCGCTCATCGGCGGCAAGGCGGTGAAGGGCCCGGCCGACCGTATGCTCTCGCGCATGGCGGGCGGAACGACCCCCTCTCATGTAGCCGAGTCTTACTCGGGCTTGGTCGACGCCCTCGTCATCGACGAGGCGGACGCGCCGGCAGAGGCGCCGGTCGAGCTCGTCGTAACGGACACGTTCATGCGCGACCGTGCCGCCGCGCGACGTCTTGCAGAAGTCGTCCTGGACAGCGCGTGCGCGTAGCGGTCGTCGGCGGAACCGGGCCGTTCGGGCGCGCGCTCGCCACGCGTCTGAGAGAGGCGGGTTACGACGTCGTCATCGGCTCTCGCGACGCGGCGCGCGCCGGCGCGCTAGCCGAAAAGATCGGCGTCGAAGGAGCGACGAATGCCGACGCCGCGCGCACGGCCGACCTGATCGTGCTCGCGACGAAAGCGGACGCTGCGCTTGAGACCGCGCGAGGACTGAAGGAGCAGATCGGCAGCACGCCTGTCCTCTCCGTCGCATCTGAGCTCCACTTCGCCCCCAGCGGGGTCCTACCCACTGCCGAGGGAACCTCGCTCGCCGAGCGCCTTCAGGCGGAGCTCGATGCTCCCGTTGCCGCTGGCCTGCACTCCCTCGCGGCCTCCACCCTCGGCAAGGACCGACCGCCCGACGAGGACGCACTCGTTTGCGGAGACGACCCCGACGGCAAGGCTCTCGCTCTCGAGCTCGCCGAGCGGATCACCGCCGGCCGGGCGTACGACGCGGGTCCGCTCGCGAGTGCGCGCGCGCTCGAGGGCCTCACCGCCGTGATCGTGAACCTGAACAAGCGCTACAAGGGGCACGCGGGGATCTCGATCGCCGGACTGCCATGACCCGAGAGGTACGGGTCATCCCGCTTACGGGAATCCCGGAGGTCGACGAAGGAGACGATCTCGCCGCCCTCCTGGTCAGGAGCGCCGACCGGATCGGTGGCCTCGAGCCCGGCGACGTCGTCGTCGTTGCGCAGAAGGTCGTCTCGAAGCTCGAGGGCCGCGTGCGCGACCTCACCGAGATCGAGCCGTCGAAGCGCGCGCGAGCTCTGGCGGGCGGCGACGATCCGCGCCGGACGGAG
This sequence comes from Actinomycetota bacterium, assembly GCA_013697465.1. Lineage (GTDB taxonomy): Bacteria > Actinomycetota > Thermoleophilia > Gaiellales > Gaiellaceae > GMQP-bins7. Next base: position 1,710 of record JACCWU010000229.1, read on the forward strand.
CTGATCCTCCGCGAGAGCCGTCGTATCGTGCGCGAGCGCCCGCCGCTCCTGATCGCCGAGACGAGACACGGGTTCGTGTGCGCGTCCGCAGGGGTCGACTCCTCGAACGCCCATGGGCCGCACACCGTCGTGCTCCTCCCGGTCGATCCCGATGCCTCGGCTCGCCGGCTGCGGGAACGCATTCGTGAACTTGCCTCTGCGGAGGTCGGCGTCATCGTGAGCGACTCGTTCGGGCGTCCGTTCCGCCTCGGAACGACCGACGTCGCGCTCGGCGTGTCGGGCCTCGCGCCTCTCGAGGATCTCCGGGGGCAGCGCGATTCGACAGGGTATGAGCTCCAGACGACGCAGATCGCCGTCGCGGACGAGATCGCCGGCGCGGCGGAGCTCGTGATGGGAAAGACGCGAGGCATCCCCGCGGCGATCGTGCGCGGCGTCCTCTTGCAGGGCGACGGCACGGGCCAGGACCTGCTCATGCCCCCGGAACGGGACCTCTTTCGGTAGCCGCACCCTGCGGCGATAGACTCGGGTCGTGCGGAAGTACGCAATCTGGGGGACTGCCACGTCGCCGACGCACGAGGAGTGGGTCCGCGGGGTCGGCAAGGAGTTCGAGAAGGACGACTTTGCCCGGGTGGACGACGTCGCCGACGCGGACTTCGTCCTCAACATGTTCGACGCCGCCGATCCGAAGGCGTTCCGGCGGTCGTCGCGAGGCACCTACTCGGCTGCGTTCTACGAGCTTCCCGATGCACCCGTGGACGCGCTCAAGGAGAGCTACCCGATGCTCGTGCGCACGCTGTCGAACGTGGTCCTGCTGCGCGTTCCGGGCAAGGGCGTGTGGTTCACCACGATGGAGCGCGGCACCTACCACGTCGCGGACGATCCGAAGGAGATCTACGCCCGCCTCGAGCCGCTCGCGACCTCGCGGCTCGTGATCGACAACGAATGGATTCCCGACCTCGAGCCCGAGCTCTGGGGCGGCGACGAGATCACCGCCGACATCGGCGAGGCGGGGCGACGGCTCGACGAGCTCGACCTGCTGCCCTCGCCCTTCCCGGTCGAGGAGTACCTATCGGGACGGGACCTGCGCCACGTGATGCGCCTGTACAGCGTGGGGGGGCTCTCCTACGGGAACCTGTCCGCGCGAAAGGACGAGACGCGCTTCTGGATGAGCGCCTCCGGCGTCGACAAGTCGCAGCTCGAGACGGTCGGCCGCGACTTCCTCATGGTCAAGGATTTCGACGACGACCGCGGCATGATCGTCCTGAGCGTCCCACCCGGTATCGAGGCGCGCCGCGTCTCTGTGGACGCCATCGAGCACTGGATGATCTACCAGGCCCACCCCGAGGTCAGGGCCATCCTCCACGTGCACGCCTGGATGGAAGGGATCGCCGCGACAGACGTGAACTACCCGTGCGGCACGCAAGAGCTCGCGGTCGCAGTCGCCGACCTGGTCGCCCTCGAGCCCGACCCTGCGCACGCGGTGATTGGGCTTCGCAACCACGGGATCACGTGTACCGGAGAGAGCCTCGCCGAGATCCTCGACCGAGTCGCTCCCAAGGTTCTCCGCCAGGTGCCGATGACCTAGAGCCACAGAGTCGGCGGCTAGGCCGCCGAATACACCCGGGGTTACATCTCCGAGCCAATGGGAGTCCCTCGATCGAGGGAGTAGCCTCGAGGCCATGATCGAGCTGGCCACGGAGAAGAAGGCGATGGCGATAACTGAGCGGCAGCGGGAAGTCGTCTCGTTGATCGCAGCGGGTTGCTCGAACGACGAGGTGGGAGCGCGACTCGGGATCTCCCCCCGGACGGCGAAGGCGCACTGCGACGTTCTACGGCAGAAGCTCGGTGTGACGCGCAGGCGCCAGATTCCGATCGCGTTCAGGCTGCTGACGGGCGAAGACCCGCTGTCGGCAGGCCATACCTGGCCTTTTGGCGTTCGACGGTCCCGCTGATCCGAGCACCCGTGGCACCGCCGCGGGTGCTCGCTCGGTCGAGACGGTGTTAGGGTCGGACGAGTACGCGAGTCCGTCAGGGGAGGCGACCACGTCGACAGTCCGGGCCAAGCGGTCTCTCCAGCGCCGCCGAATCATCGAGCGGCCCCGGCTCTTTGCCCTGCTCGACGAGTCGCCGGCACAAGTGAGGACGCTCGTCGCGTCGGCCGGCTACGGCAAGACGACGCTCGCGGACCAGTGGGTGTCGAGAGACGGTCGTCGAGCTGCCTGGTACACGGCTCGACGTGCATCCATCGATGTTGCGGCGCTAGCGCTCAGTATTGCGCGCGCCGCTTCGGAGATCGTCACAGGCTGCGACGAGAGGCTCCGCGAGCACCTGCGAGCCGTCCCGAACCCCAGTCAGCACGTCGAGGTCTTGGCCGAGCTACTCGGCGAGGATCTGGCGGACTGGTCGGCCGACGACTGGCTCGTTCTCGACGAGTACCAGGAGGTCGTCGGCGCAAGCGAGGCCGAGCGGTTCGTCGCCGAGCTCGTGTCTGCGTGTCCGATTCGGCTGCTCATCGCGAGCCGACAGCGACCCTCGTGGATCACGGCCCGAAGCATCTTGTACGGGGACGTTCTCGAGCTGAATCAGTTCGCGCTCGCGATGGACTCTCGTGAGGCAGCGGAGGTCCTTGGTGAGGCGAGCCTGCAATCGGCCTCGGGGTTGGTTGCGCTCGCGAACGGCTGGCCCGCCGTGATTGGGCTGGCAGGTGTGTCGTCTGCTGAGATCGAGGGAGAGGAGCAGGTGCCCGAGTCCCTCTACCGCTTCTTCGCGGAGGAGGTCTTCGACGCGCTGGGCGACGACGTTCGCGATGGACTAGCGACCCTGTCGGTCGCTCCGCTGCTGGATCGTGAGCTGGCCGCGAAGCTACTCGGCATCGAGTGTTTCGACAGCGTCTGCGCAGCCGCACTGGACGTCGGCATCCTCGACGAGCGCGGAGCGCAGCTGGAGCTCCACCCACTCGCCCGCTCCTTCCTCGACGAGCGGCCTGAGCGCCGTGCGGAAGCAGAAGCGGTTGCGGCAGCGCGTGCTCTCGAGCACTACAAGGCTCGTCGGGACTGGGACGCCGCATTCGACCTCATCTCTCGGCGCGGACCAACCGGCGAGCTCGAGTCTCTGCTTCTCGCCGCCCTCGACGATCTGCTCAACGCTGCGCGTCTCTCCACTATCGAGACGTGGTGCGACTTTGCTGCGACCTCTCGTCTCGCAGGTCCCGTCTTCTCGCTTGCCCGGGCGGAGGTGTCCCTCCGGCACGGGCGTCACAGCGAGGCGCAGGCTTTCGCCGAAGTGGCAGCGACGCAACCGGGAGAGAATCCGGAGTTGTGCTTCCGCGCTCTTTCTGCCGCAGGACGCGCAGCGCACCTCGCGTCGCGTGAGGAGGATGCACTTGAGCTGCATCGCCGGGCCGAAAAGTGCGCCACCAACGACGCCGAACGCCGAGATGCACTGTGGGGTCAGCTGACCTGCGCGATTGAACTAGAGCTTCCCAGAGCGACGAAGATGCTCGCGGAACTGAGCGCCGGAGTGCGCATGTCGGATCCTCGTGATCTCGTGCGTGCTGCGACCTGCACGACGATATATCAGCTGAAGATGGGTGTTCTCGACATGAAGCACGCCGATACCGCCAGGCAGCTTTTGGGGGCAGTATCAGATCCACTCATCGAAACCGCGTTTCAGAGCGTCTATGCGAACTCCTTAGCCCTTGGAGCTCGTTATGAAGAAGCTCTTGAGGTTGCCGATGCTCTTCTTACGGCGGCTACTCGATACCGCTTTGACTTCGCGGTCCCTTATGCTCGCTACTCCGCCGCAGTCGCGTACGCGGGACTTCGGGACTGGCGGGAGGCAGAACGATGTCTGGACGAGTCGGCTGCCAGCGCTCAAGCGGTTCACGACCGCTTTGCTGAACAGGCTTGTTACGCGGTGCGGCTCCGTTCGCTCGCGCAACAGGGGAGGCATCATGCAGCGTTGTCGGTCCCAGTTCCCGAACTTGGATCGGCGCTTAGATCGATTCATGCCGAGGTGATGGGGTCAAGAGCGCTCGTCCTAACTACCGCTGGACGACTTGACGACGCGTTAGTCCTCGTCGAGGAGATCCGTGATGTGAGCCGCGCCATCGAGGTAGCGGTGCTCGTCCCGGCAGTCGCAGCGATAGTGGCACTGAAGCGTGGTGACGCCCGAGCGATCGATCTCGTGGCTGAACTTGAAAACGCGGCGTTCGCCACTGGTGCCGTCGACATCTTGGTCACGGCTTATAGGTCTGCTCCCGAGCTACTGCCCGTCCTGCTCCGGACGCAGGGTCGAAGCGAGCGCGTAGCTGAGC
>JACCWU010000257.1 GCA_013697465.1 Actinomycetota bacterium
GGCTTGACGGCCTGGATGCCGATCGAGACGGGCGCGATGCGCCGTGTGCAGGCCCCCAGCCGCGGGTGCGATCCATTCGGTATCAACCATCTCAGGGCTGAACGGATGCGCATCGAGCCCGTGCCCGCGCTCATCGGGCACGCGGCGGTGCCGGGCGACAAGTCCATCTCGCACCGCGCCGTCCTGATCGCCTCGATCTGCGAGGGGGAGACCCGAATCTCCGGATTTGGGCGCTCCGCCGACACCGAGGCCACCATCGGCGCCATGCGCGCGCTCGGCGCCGAGATCGAGGAGCTCGACGTCGACACGCTGGTCGTCCGCGGGCTCGGTCTCCGTGGGCTCCGAGAGCCCGAAGCGGCCTTGGACTGCGGCAACGCCGGGACCCTCATGCGCCTCCTCCCTGGAATCCTCGCCGGCCAGCGTGGCCGTTTCGAGCTCGTCGGCGACGAGTCACTCTCGGTCAGGCCGATGGAGCGCGTCGCCGAGCCACTGCGCCGTATGGGCGCGACGGTGGAGACGACGGACGGGCATGCTCCCCTCGTCGTCGAGGGGGGCCCGCTGGCGCCGATCGACTACGAGCTCCCGGTCGCCTCGGCACAGGTGAAGTCGGCCGTGCTGCTCGCCGGCCTCAACGCGGAGGGCGACGCGACGACGGTCGTCGAGCCACTGCCGACGCGCGATCACACCGAGCGGCTTCTCGAGCGGGCCGGGGCGTCGGTGGAGCGGCGGCCGAAGAGCGTCTCCATCCGGCCCGCCGAGCGGCTCACGCTCGACACGATCGAGATCCCGGGGGATTTCTCCTCCTCCGCGCCGCTGCTGGCGGCGGCTGCGATCGTGCCCGGCTCGCAGGTGACGGTGCACGGGGTCGGGCTCAATCCCCGACGCATCGGGCTGCTGGACACTCTCGAGCGCATGGGCGCTCGGGTCGCCGTCTACAACCGACGCTCAATTGGCGGGGAGCCCGCGGGCGATGTCGAGATGCGCGCGTCGGAGCTCGTGGGGACGAGGATCACGCCCGACGAGGTGCCTGCTCTCGTCGACGAGCTTCCGCTGTTCGCGCTGGTGGCCGCCCACGCGCACGGGGACAGCGTCGTGCGGGGAGCTTCGGAGCTTCGCGTGAAGGAGAGCGACCGCATCGAGGCTGTCGTGGAGGAGCTTCGACGCATCGGCGTGCACATCCGGTCGACGGCGGACGGGTTTCGCATCCGTGGTGTCCCCACGCGAATCCGCGGCGGGATGTTCGACGCGCGGGGCGACCACCGGCTGGCGATGCTCGGCGGCGTCGCCGGCGTCGCGTCCGGAGATGGCGTCGAGTTGCACGGTGCAGAAGCGGTGGAGACGAGCTTCCCGGGCTTCTTCGACGTCCTCCGGCAGCTCGAGGCGACCTAGTGGTCGCTCCGGGAAGTACGGCACCGCTTGGCCGGCTGCAAACACTTCGCATCGCGTCGTCCTCAGTCGCCCCGATATTCACCAATATCGGGGCTCCCTGCGTCCTAGCGCTGCTCGGTTTTCGCGCGGCCAAGCAGCACCGGACTGCCCGGAGAGACCACAGGTGGATAGAAATCGGGCCATGATCGTCGCGATCGACGGACCGGCCGGCTCCGGGAAGAGCACCGTCGCCGTCGCGCTCGCGCGCCGCCTCGGCTTTCGCTACCTCGACACCGGGGCCATGTACCGGGCGCTGACCTGGCTCGCAGTCAGCCACGGCATGTCGCTCGAGAACGGCGACGAGCTCGCTCAGCTCGCGCGCGACCACCCCGTCTCGTTCGCAGGCGAGGGGCAGGTGTCGATCTCCGGGGAGGACGTAACCGGAGCGATCCGAGAGTCGGAGATCGACCGGCTCGTCCCCATCGTGGCCCGCTACCCGGAGGTGCGGGAGGTCATGCGCGATCGCCAGCGGGCGCTGGGATCAGCCGGAGATGTCGTCATCGAGGGGCGCGACATCGGCACGGTGGTCGCGCCGGAGGCGGAGGTCAAGGTCTTCCTCGTCGCGGACGAGAACGAGCGTGCGCGCCGGCGCAGCGCCGACCGGAGCGGGGTCACCACCGAGACCCTCGCCGCCGATCTGCGCCTGCGCGACGAGCGCGATGCCGTCAACACTCGGCCTGCCGACGACGCCGTCGTGCTCGACACGACGGAGCTCAGCATCGACGAGGTCGTCGAGCGGATCGAAGCGCTCGTCGAGGAGCACCGGTCGTGAACAGGACCGACGTGATCTGGGCTGTCGGTCGGCGCACGATCGGAACGGCCACCAAGCTGGTCGCGCCGCTCCGCGTCTACGGCGCCGAGCGGGTGCCGATGGACGGGGGCCTCGTCGTCGCGTCGAACCACTTCAGCTGGATCGATCCTCCCGTCCTGGGCGCGGCGAGCCCGCGCACGCTGTACTTCATGGCGAAGGTCGAGGCGCACCGCATACCCGGACTGGGACAGTTGATGCGGTCGTTCGGCGCATTCCCCGTGCGTCGTGGCGAATCCGACCGGGACGCCGTCCGTACGATGCGCGAGATCGTCCGGAACGGTCACGCGCTGGGGATGTTCGTCGAGGGCACGAGGCAGGAGAGCGGAGTTCCAGGGTCAGTGCACCCGGGCGCCGCGATGGTCGCGATAACCGAGGACGTGCCGCTCATCCCGGTCGCGCTCTCGAGCCAGAACTGGGGCCTCGGCAACTTCGAGCCGGTCTCCGTCGCCTGGGGGGTGCCCATAAGATTCGACGAGCTGCCGCGCGGCGGTCGCGGCTACAAGCAAGCGTCGCTCGAGATCGAGCGCAAGATTCGCGAGCTCTGGGACTGG
>JACCWU010000264.1 GCA_013697465.1 Actinomycetota bacterium
AGGTTGTAGATCCCGGCCGAGCCGCAGCAGAGGTCCTGCTCCGCGGGCTCGACGACGTCGAGCGCCGGGATCCGCGCGAGCGATGCGAGCGACGCCAGCGGGAGGGCTTGCGCGTGCCGCAGGTGGCACGAGTCTTGGAGAGCGGTCGTGAGGGCAAGGGGATGGCGGCGGGCGCGTGGCGGCACTTCGGCGAGGAGCTCGCCCACGTCTCGTACCTTGGCCGCGAAGGCCTCGGCGTCCTCGCTCTCGAGCAGCCAGCCGAGCTCTTTCAAGTGAGAGCCGCAGCCCGAGGAGTTGACGACGACGAGGTCTACTCCGTCGAATGCCTCGACGACCCGGCGCGCGAACGCCCTTCCCTCCTCGAGCCGTCCGGCGTGGACCGACAGTGCGCCGCAGCAACCCTGGGGCGGGGCGACGACCTCGAAACCATCCGCAGCGAGGACTCGCGCGGTCGCCTGGTTCACGTCGGTGAACACCGCACGCTGGACGCAGCCGGTGAGCAGGCCGACGCGCCCTCTGCGCGAACCTGACGCGGGCGTGACGGCGGGCACGTCGCCGCGCGAGCGCCAGCGCGGTGCCATCTCGACGAGCGGTCGGAACCTCCTGGGCATCGGCAGCACGCGCCCGAGAGGCGCGAGCCTCAGCGCGGCCCGCATGCGGCCGGAATAGGGGAGAACCCGAAAGAGCAGCCCTCGGAGCAGCCGGTCGCCGAGCGGCCGTTCGTACTCGCGCTCCACGGCGTCGCGTGTCGACTCGATCAGGCGGTCGTAGCGGACTCCGGACGGGCACGAGCTGACGCATGCCATGCAACCGAGGCAGCGGTCGAAGTGCGTGGTGACGGTGGCGTTCAAGGTGACCGCTCCATCGAGACGTGCATCCATCAGGTGGATGCGGCCGCGCGGCGAGTCCATCTCCTCGCGCCAGAGCACATATGTCGGGCACGTCGGCAGGCAGAAGCCGCAATGGACGCAGTCGGAGGTGAGCTCGCGGATCACGGCGAGAAGATCCCGTTGGGGTCGAGAGCACGACGGATGCGCTCCTCGAGCCGGCGCCGTGCCGCCGCGCCCTCGTCACTTCGTGGCTCTGAGCCATTTGGCTCGGGGTGGGGCGTGTAGGCCGCTCCGGCGGAGGGACGAACGATCGCTTCGGACAGACCGCCGAGGATCCGATCGAGCTCACCCGGGGGAAAGTCGATGCGCCTGGTCGCCGCTCGCTGCCGGTCTCTCGTCTCCGCCCACACCTCGGCGCCGTTCTCCCGTGCCCCGACGAGCACTAGGGCCGTTGCGACTTGAGCCTGCACGGCGAGCGGCGAGCCCTCGAAGAGCATGGCCACTCGCCCGGGATGGAGGACGTCGAGCGAGGACGGCTCGAGCTGCGAACGAAGCAGCGCAGCGACGGTGGCGGCGGGCTCTTCGGTCTCCACGACGAGCGTTCGCGATGCGCTGGGCAACGGGTGCAGGCGGAAGCTCGCCCGCGCGATGAACGCGAGCCTGCCTCGCGAGCCGCAGACGAGACGACCGAGGTCGTAGCCGGCGACGTTCTTGACGACCTTGCCGCCGGCGTTCGCGATCGTCCCGTCCGCAAGCACGAGCGTCACTCCGAGCACGAGATCTCGCGGGGCGCCAAAGCGGTGTCTCAGCGGGCCGGACGCGTTCTCGGCCAGGAGCGCGCCGATTGTGGGATCGCCGGGTGGGTCGAGCGACAGGCGCTGCCCGTGGAGGGCGAGCGCCGCGTCGAGCTCGGAGAGCCTGACCCCGGACTCGACCGTGCAGGTCAGGTCTCCGGCCTCGTGCTCGAGGACCCGAGCGAGGCCGTCCGTCGTCAAGTCCTCGCCGATCCGGACCTGACGTCCCTCTGCGCTGGCCTCAGCGAGGAACGCCGACGCTTCGTCGAGGCTAGAGACGCTCGCCAACGCCGATCCTCTCGAGGGCGTGAATGCGATACGGCCCGGGAACCTCACCGCAGAGCCGGGGCGTGGGGACGACCTTGCCGGGATTGCAGAGACCTTCCGGATCGAAGGCGTCGCGCAGGCGCGAGAAGACCTCGAGATCCCGCTCCGAGAACATCCTCGGCATCGAGCACGCCTTGTCCATTCCGACCCCGTGCTCGCCGGTGAGGGAGCCGCCTGCCTCGAGGCACGCCTCGAGGATCGCCTCCGCGAGCACTCGCGCCCGCTCGGTCTCGCCCTGCCCTGCGTCGTAAAGGACGAGGGGGTGCAGATTTCCGTCTCCTGCGTGGAAGACGTTGCCGACCCGGAGACCGTGCTCGGTGGAGAGCTCCTCGATTCGGCGGAGGACCTCGGGAAGGCGCGTACGCGGCACGACCCCGTCCTGCACGTAGTAGTCC
>JACCWU010000265.1 GCA_013697465.1 Actinomycetota bacterium
GCGCCGGGGAGGCCGCTGCCGCGGCGATGCTCGCCGCGCGTCAAGGTGACGGATTCCTGGCGCCGTTCACCCCCGTGATCGGCAGCGAGACCGGCGACTGGCGGCCGATCGGCTGGCCGGCGGCGCCGGTGTTGGACCCCGACGGGTGGGTCGGCAACCTGAAGCCGTTCCTGATCGAGAGCCCGTCGCAGTTCCGGTCGGAGGGCCCGAACGCGCTCACCAGCGCGGCCTACGCACACGAGTTCGCGGAGGTGAAGGAGCTCGGTGCGCTGAACAGCTCGACCCGCACGGCGGACCAGACGGCCGCCGCCGTCTTCTGGCAGTTCGCTCCGATCGCGCTCTGGAACCCGCTCGCCCGCGAGCTCGCCGACCGGTTCCACCTCGACGCAGCCGACAAAGCTCGCTTCTACGCGACGTTCAACCTCGCCGCCGCCGACGGGGCGATCGCCTGCTGGAACGACAAGTACTACTGGAGCTTCTGGCGTCCGCGGACCGCGATCCGTGAGGCCGACACCGACGGCAATCCCGCGACCATGGCTGACCCGACCTGGGAATCCCTGTTCGCCGCGGCGACGGTGACAGCTCCACCGCTCAGCACACCGCCGTTCCCCGACCACCCGGCGGGTCACGGTTGCCTGAGCGGGGCCGTCCTCAAGTCGATGGCCAACTTCTTCGGGATGGACAAGATCGAGATCACGGTCGTCTCCGGCCGCTCGCTCGACGGCGTACCGATCGCTCCGCGAGAGTTCGACCGCTTCTCGCGCGCGCTCGAGGAGATCATCGACGCCCGCGTCTGGGGCGGCATCCACTTCCGCACCGCTGACGTGCAGGGCACGGTCATCGGCAAGAAGGTCGCCCACTACCTAGAGAAGCACTACTTCCAGCCCGTGGAATAAAGGGGCGGGTAAGCGAGGGGGCCGGGCCGCGCTCCGCGCGGCCTCCTCGCACGTCTCGTGCGGAGATCCTTCGTCCATGAGCTACAGCAGGCCGATCTGACTTCCGAAGTCAGCACGGCACCGCATGGTTGAGCCGATCGTCCAATCGACATTTGGGCCGCGAGCGGGCCACGGCGTAGCATGATCTGTGCTACGTTTGGCGCATGCCACGTTCGCTGCACGTTCGTCTCGACGACGCCTCGGCCGCCGCGCTCGAGGTGGTTCGCGCCGGGGAGCTGACGGACTCGGAGGCGGTACGCACGGCGCTGCGCGAAGCCGCTGCGCGCCGGCGGGTGCGCTCGGCGCTGCGCGAGGAGGTGCGGCGTCTGGTGGCCGACGAGGGCGATCGCGAGGAGATGCAAACCGTCCGCGAGCAGCTCGCCGAGCTCGCCCCTCGCCCGCCGCACTGACGTGGTCCGCGGCGAGGTCTTTCGCCTGCCGTCGCGTCGCGGCGCGCGCGGCCACGAGCAGCGCGGTGCCTGCTACGCGGTTGTCGTGCAGGCCGATGAGTTTCTCGACCTGAGCACGACGCTCGTTGCGCCAACGTCCGCAAGTGCGCTGCCAGCAAGCTTCCGACCGACGATCGCGCTTGGCGGACGTGAGACGCGCGTGCTCGTCGAGCAGACGACCGTGGTCGACCCGCAGCGCCTCGGTCGATCGGCCGGACGCCTCGATGCGGGCGAGCTCCGGGCCGTGGACGAGGCGCTCGGCCTAATGCTCGGCCTCTGAGTGGGAGTGAGGGACTCCGGAGTATTACGGGCGACGGGACTCGAACCCGCGACCTCCGGCGTGACAGGCCGCGCCAGGGCGGTCACGACCCTCCACTCGAAGGCCCCGAAGAGCCTGATTAGCAGCGCTTTTCGTTCGGTCTCGCGGCGGAGGCCTCCACGCCCCTTCATGGGGTTTCCGGAGGCTCCCGCCCCATCCACACCCCATCGTGATGTCGCCTCTCGTGGCAACCCTGCGTTACGCCCAGCTCTTGCGCTGAGGGTCCCATGCGCCGTTGGCGTGGCCGGCGAGGATCGGATCGAGAAACTCGGCGGCGAACGCGAACGCCTTGTCGAGGTCCGACTCGACTTCCACCTCCGAGGCCAGACGTCGGTAGGGCTCTTCCCAGCTCGCGGGCGGGGGAGGCAGGCTCGAAGGCAGCGGCTGCTGCTCGCGTTGCCCGAACGTGACCTCCAGGGCCTTCCGCAGGGAGGCGACGTCGAGCGGTTCCGACCCGGCGATCAGAAGGATGTCGACGAGGTCCTTCGGCCGGGTGCTCTCGCGCCCGGAGGCACCGTACTTCCGGGTGTAGGCATGCACCTTCTCCGCGACGTGCTGAGGAAGCGGCAGAACCGGTACGCGGATGCGTTCGATCCCGGCGAACGAGAGCAGGTCGGAGGTCTCGATCTCGTCCGGCGTCGATGAAATCGAATCAGCGAACCCAACGTCGACGACGAACTGATCGAAGACGCGGCCGGCGAGTTCGGCGGTGACGTGGAACCGGATCGCCCGGAAGTCATCAGTGTCATCGAGCGGGTCGGTTCGCCGCACGGCGAACGTGAAGAAGTCGTCGAGGGCGAGTTCCTGCGCGGCGGCGAAGTCCTCGACCGCGGCCTCCTCGTCGTCGGCCCGACCCAGATCCATGTCCCTCGTCGGGCGCGTTGCTGCGTCGAAACGGAAGTCGAGTGCGAGGGCGCCCTTCAGGACCCAGCGATCAGGGGCTACAGCGACGAGACGCCTGAGGAAAAGCTCGAACGCGACGCGCTTGCGAAGGCGCGCGATGCCAAGCCCCGACCTTGCGGCCTCCGTCTTCAGCCGGTCGTCGAGAGCTTGGCGGAACGCGCCGGCGGTTGCGTATCTCATCGATCCGGGAGAAGCGTCTCGAGGGCGCGCTTCTTTCCTCGGCGGGCGGCTTCTTGCTCGAGCTGCCGGCGCGTAAGCAGGCCGCGGCTGAGCGCCTGCTGGGCCGCCATTGCTGCCTGTTCCGGTTGGATCTCGTCGGCGACGTCGACCAGCGTTCGCGCCGGCGCTGTAAGCGGCATGCCGTCGCGCCAGACGGTGTTGACCCTCTCGTCGTCGGGGCGGGTGTGGATGACCACATCCGGTGGTCGACGGAGTCCCCGGTGCTTGCGTGGGACGAGCAGGTGGACCTTGTCGGGGACGTTGTCGCTCAGCTCGAGCAGCGCGAGCGCACTCTCGTGCGAGACCAGGGCCCTCTCCGGGCCGACGGCGATCCACTTCTCGCGGATGTCGTCGTACTGGGAGCTTGGGAAGCCCGTGATGCGGTAGAGCCCCCGCCGCACGCGCTCGAAGCGTCCCTGGTGGAGGTGATGGTTCAGAAGCTGCCGGCTGACGCCGTAGTCGTGCGCTTGCTGGGCAGTGAAATAGCCGCTCTGCTGGTACGCCTCAGCCTCGAGACCGCGGATGTCCGGCCGCTTGTCATGCATAGGTAAAGGATAACTTTACTTTCGCGGATTGCGAGGGTGGCCGCGGGTCCGGTGATCGTGGCTATCACAGAGTCGTGCCGAGAGGCTCACCGCGCACGAAACGAGACACGACCTCAGCGACCAAGCCTGCTTCCGCAAGACCTACGACTCCGCCGGCGAGGGGCTGAACGCTAATGCCTCGGACCGCACCGGCGTGTCCGATGGTGAGCGAGACTGTGGTGTCCGAGAGCCGACCCTGAGCCTCAACGAGATAGGTTGTGGCTTGGTGATAACCCCCGCGTCCAACGTACGTGGGGTCGTAGCTGTCCTTGCACTCGAGCATCAGCGCACGCCGTCCCCGCCGGTCAATGAGCAACAGGTCCGCGGAGAGCGCTTGGCTGGTGCCCCGTAGTGCTTCGACCGCATCCAAGTACGGCTGGCGGAGGTTTGCCCTCCGCCAGACTCCTGCGCTTTCGAAGTAGAGCTCCCATTCCACCCCGGCATGGACCGTTCGGAATGCGGGTCGGTCGCTGCTTTGTCCACCTCCGATCGGGCGGACGGACTCGACGACGCACCCGAGCTGCTGGAGTCCGTAGACCATCTCGCCGCACACGCCGAGGTGGAACAGCTTGCCGCCCATCTCCGGGTCCGGCACGAGCAGCTCGAAGGCGAGATGATCGAGCCCGTGCTCCTCAAGGGCGATGATCGAACTGGCGACTGCCTCCAAATCTCGCCACGGGTGGCCAGATCCGTGGAGCGCCTTTAGGTCATCGCCGGCAAGCGGCTGCGGCTCCAGGCCGATCAAGGCCGGATGGTCGCTCATCCCTGCCAGGACCTTGAGTCGGTCGACCGCCGACTGCTCGAGCCGAGTTAGGGCTGATGGCGCGGCGGCGAGTAGCCCGTACGCCGTCTCCGAACCCCACGCCAGCGCGTTCGCCAGCACTGTGTCCGGGCGACGGTGGCGGCGGCGATAGACGAGCTCCGTAGGAGGCCAGCCGCCGAGCGCCGTGCGCGGCCAATCGACGCGTCCTCGCGCAACCGTTCCTCGGCGCAAAGTTGTGCGTGACTCCGCCGGAAGGCCCTCCTCCCACACGCGGCTATCGAGAGGGAGTGCGGTAACCGGCCGAGCGATCTTGGGGAGCAGTATGCGCAGGGCACGGCGTTGAATGTCTGCGGCCGTCCAGGAGCGTGTTGTTTCGTCAGGAGCTGCTGCAGCGACTGCGCTCCAGAGCTCGCCTGCGCCTTGCCACATCCCGCAGAGGGTCGCGAGGCCTCGGCGCGGAATGCGGTCGGGAGGCGCTAGAGCGACCGGAACATCCGCTCCAGCCATGCCCAGTCCGAGCTAGAGAAGACGTCTGGCACTAGCCGGCTCCGCATTTTGGCGCGTTCAGCGGGCGTGAGCTGTGCCAGCCAAGTTCCGAGCGACGCAACGTAAGCCTCCGCGAGAAGACGCGACGATGTAGCTGCAAGCCGCGGAATTGCAGGTATGTTCTCGTCAGCCAGCTCGACTTCGGCGTCCGGCGTTTCCTCGTCAGCCTCCTCCTCGGCCGCATCGCCAGCTTCGTCCGTCGTGGACTCCGCACCGCCCGCTGCTTCTGTGGTCACCTCGGCCTCGTCGATGGACTCGTCGTCCTGAGGTGGAGCGCCATTGCTGATGGTCGCCGCCGTAAGCAGGTACTCGCAAAGGTCCAGAAACGGTGCCGCTCCGAGGGGCGGCTCAAAGTCGTCGTGCACCCTGTAGATCTGCACAATCGCCGCTCGCATCGCCGGTTCGAGCGACGCGGCCCGCTGCGCCAGGAGCGATTCGAAGCGGTTGACCTGCGGCGGAGGGATCGGAACGCGACGAAAGCGCCGACCCAAAGCCTGTCCCAGCTTGAAGACGCGCTGCGCGTCGACCGGGTTAAAGGTTCCTAGGAACCGCCAGTTCTTGCCGGCAATAAACCTCACGGGTCTCGTCACCGTCGCACCGGGCTCGAGCTGTTCTACGCCATCGACGTTGCAGTCCTCGTCGTCGGACCATTCGAGGAAAATTGGCTGTGCGTCGTGGGCTGTGGAGGTCCTGCCAACCTGAACGCGCTGCCCAGCAAGCCAGGTGAGGAGACCGCCAAAGATCTTGTCGAGGTCGCCGCGATTCGCCTCATCGAGAAGCAGCCAACTGTTCGCCGCGATCGCCTCCAGCACGTATCCGGGCCTGAACGTCAGCTTCCGTTCCTCGTCCAGCATGATCCCGCCGATCAGCGTCGTCGAGGACCACTCGTCGTCAGGCGTCACGGTCATGATCCCGCTCGGCGGTGAGGTGATCCCCAGCGCACTCCCGCTTCCTCCCGCCAACATCTGCTCGATCTCGAAGACAAGTTCTGTCTTGCCAGTCCCTGGTGGGCCAACGAGCATCACGGCCTTCGAGCTAGCGATGCTGATCCGCAGTATCCGTCGTACGTAGTCATCGAGCTCGAGTGCGGCGTGCGAGATGGTGACGGCGGTGATGGCCCCGCCATCAGCGCCGACAGGCGCGGCCTGCGGATCGACGCTTTCGCAGACCTCAGCGACGTCGTCGAGGGTTAAGGGGACATTGCCGAAGTGCGTCGAGCTCCAGGTGTCGTCGCCATCGGCTCGAAGGATCGGCGGGTTGGTCTGGCAAAGGTCATGGCTCCCATCGTTCGGGAGCCCGAGGCGCTCCAACGCGAATGCAACCAGCTCGTCCCGCGTGGGTGTCGCGCGGCTGGCGGGAATTCCCGATGCTCGCCCGAGCCAGATGCCGAGGAGCGCGAGATCGATGCCCTGCAGCCCCTGGCGGTTGAGCTCCTCTGCCACGGCGTCTCGCCATCCGGGCAGGTCGAGGAGCGGATAAGCCCGCGATCTCGTCTCCTCGGGGACACGCTTGGCGTTGCCGACCCAGTCTCGACGAATGGCCGTCGACATCGTCCCCTGCGCGAGGATGCTCTCGTCGCGCCGGTGCCGCGAAGCGCCACCAGGCAACGGAAACGGGACGTAGTAGTCC
>JACCWU010000312.1 GCA_013697465.1 Actinomycetota bacterium
AGCGTCAACAGCGAGACCACGCAGCTGATCGACGAGAACGGGAAGGTGATCCAGTTCGGTCTCGGAGGCGCGCCGAATCTCGGGTTCTCGATCGCAAACCCCGAGTCCCGCTTCAACCCGCTCAGCCTGGTCTCCGGTTCCTGGCCCGGCCCGAGCGAAGTGGTCATCGACAAGGAGACCGCCGCGAAGAAGGATCTCGAGGCGGGTCAGGAGATCGCGATCCAGGTGGAAGGCCCGGTTCAGCGGCTCCGGATCTCCGGGATCATGCAGTTCAGCTCCGGCCTCACGATCGGTGGTGCGACGCTCGCCGGCTTCGACCTTCCGACAGCGCAGCGCCTGTTCGAGAAGGAGGGACAACTCGACGAAATCGCGGTCGCGGCCAAGCCGGACACCTCGGATCCCGAGCTCGTTCGCCAGATCCGCGAGATCCTGCCGCCCGGGACGCAGGTGAAGACGGCCTCCGAGCAGGTTGCAACCGACGCGGAAGAGACGAACGAGTTCATCTCGTTCCTGCGCACGTTCCTCCTCGCTTTCGGCGGCATCGCGCTGTTCGTCGGCTCGTTCGTGATCGCGAACTCGCTCTCGATCACGATCGCACAGCGCACCCGCGAGCTCGCGACGCTGCGTATGCTCGGCGCGTCGCGGAGGCAGGTCCTGCGCTCGATCGTCCTCGAGGCGCTCGTCGTCGGCGTCCTCGCGTCCGTCATCGGTCTCTTCCTCGGTTTGCTCCTGGCGAAGGGCCTGTTCGGCGTGTTCGACCTCTTCGGCTTCACCCTCCCGAATACCGGTCTCGTGTTCCTGACGCGCACGGCTGTGATCGCCGCGCTGGCCGCCGGGATCCTCGTAACACTGTTTGCCAGCCTTCGCCCCGCCTTTCGAGCGACCCGAGTGCCCCCGATTGCGGCCGTGCGGGAAGGTGGGACGCTACCGCCTGGGCGGTTCGCGCGCCTCCGCGGCATCGGAGCCCTGCTCATGATGGGCGCCGGGTTCGCAGCGCTGGCTTACGGGCTCTTCGGCAGCGGACTCGGGACGACGGAGGTGCTGCTGTACATGGGGCTCGGCGCGGTTCTCGTCTTCCTGGGGACCGCTCTCTTCGCGTCGCGGCTCGTGCGTCCCTTGGCGCATGTGCTCGGCTGGCCGGCTGCGCAGATCGGCGGCGCGGCCGGCGCGCTCGCACGGGACAACGCTCGCCGGAACACGCAGCGCACGGCGTCGACGGCCGCGGCGCTCATGATCGGGCTCGCGCTCGTCACGCTCGTCGCGACTCTGGCGTCCGGCATCGTCTCCTCGTTCCGAGGCTCAGTGAACGATCTTTTCGTCGGTGACTACGCGATCACCGCTCAGAACAACTTCTCGCCGATTCCGACCGACGCCGCCGAGGCCGCCGCGAAGGCCCCGGGCGTCACCGCGGTCGGCAACGTGCGAGCGGGCGAGGCTCTGATCTCCGGCGGGGTCTCCTCAGTGACCGCGGTCGACCCGGGCATCGCGCAGGTGATCGCGATGGACTGGAAGCAGAGCTCCCAGGAGGTCTTCGCGACACTGGGAGACGACGGCGCGCTGATCGACGACGGTTACGCCGACGACAACGGGCTGCACATCGGCTCGCCGATCGACATGACGTTTCCGAACGGGAGCGCGCGAACTGTGAAGGTCGAAGGCATCTTCGATCCCCCGACGGGCGGGTCGCCGTTCGGGGAGGTGACGGTCTCGGCCGAGCTCTGGGACTCCGAGGTGCCCGAGCCGCGCAATCTCTACTCGTTCGTGAGGATGGAGGGCGGGACGACGGATGCGAATCAGGCTGCGCTCGACGAGGCGCTCGTGGACTTTCCGAACGCCAAGGCGGCGACTCGAGGGAAGTTCATCGACAACCAGATCGGCCCGCTCAGCCAGATCCTCAACATTCTCTACGTGCTCCTCGCGCTCTCGATCGTCGTCAGCCTCTTCGGCATCGTCAACACGCTCGTCCTCACCGTCTTCGAGCGCACGCGGGAGATCGGGATGCTGCGCGCGATCGGGATGACTCGGCGGCAGGTGCGGCGAATGATTCGCCACGAGAGCGTGATCACGGCGCTCATCGGCGCCGCGATCGGCATCGTCCTCGGCATCGTGCTCGCCGCGCTGTTGATCTACCGCGACGAGTTCATCGTCTTCTCGTTCCCGACGACCCAGGTGATCGTCTTCGTGTTCGCCGCCATCCTCGTGGGGATCCTCGCGGCTGTGTTCCCGGCTCGGCGAGCGGCCAAGCTCGATCCATTGCGGGCCATCTCGTACGAGTGACGCTGGTTGCGGGGTCAGCCGAGCCGAATGACTCCCTCGGCCGCCAGCGCTGCGATCTCGTCCTCCGCGTAGCCGGCTTCGCCCAGCACTTCGGCCGTGTGCTCGCCGAGGAGGGGAGGCGCACGACGGTGCGTCGCCCGCTCGCCGTCGACGGAGAGGGGGAGCGCGGTGAGCCGGAGCTCCGCGATGCGCGGGTGCGGCACCGGCTGGAGGATCTCGAGCGCCGCGGTCTGCTCTGCCGCGGCGACATCTCCCACGTCGGCGACCGGGGCGGCCGGGACACCAGCCTCGCCGAACGCGGTCTGCCAGACCCGCGTGTCCCGCTGCCGGAGGCGCTCGGAGAGGATCGCGACGAGCGCCTCCCTGTTCTTCACGCGGTCGGGGTTCGTCCTGAAGCGCGGATCGTCTTCGAGCTCTGGAAGTCCGACGACTCTGCAGATCGCTGCGAAGAGCCGGTCGTTCCCGCCCGCCACGAGCAGCTCGCCGTCGCTGGTGGGGAGAACCTGGTACGGCGCGACCATCGGGAACACGGTTCCCTGGCCCGTTGGGACGGTGCCGTCCGCAAGGTGCCCGACGAGGTGGTACCCGATGTAGCCGAGCGCGGTCTCGTAGAGGGACGTGTCCACGACGGCGCCAACGCCTGAGCGGTCGCGCTCGTGGAGTGCGGCGACGACGCCGAGCGCCGCCCACATGCCGGTTCCCATGTCGATGAGCGACGATCCGACCCGCACGCCCGACCGTCCCGGTTCTCCCGTCATGCTGATGAGACCGCCCGCCGCCTGCATGAGGGCGTCGTAGCCGGGCTCCTTGCTGAGCGGCCCGACGCGACCGTAAGCCCCGATCGAGCAGTAGACGATCTTCGGGCTCCGCTGGCGCACCGGATCCGGCCCGAGGCCGAGCCGCTCCGCCAGGCCGGGGCGCAGGCTCTGGAGGAAGACGTCCGCGCGCTCGGCGAGGCGGAGGACGGCTTCGCGCCCGCGCTCGTCCGCGAGCGAGACGGCGAACGATCGCTTGCCCGCGTTCACCGAGAGGAACATCGCGCTTTCCCCGTTCCAGAACGGGGGTCCCCACGACCGGCCGTCGTCTCCCGTGTCCGGGCGTTCGACCTTGACGACGTCGGCACCGAGCGCCGCGAGGATCTCGGCACAGTAGGGGCCTGCGATCGAGGTCGTCACGTCGACGACGCGTGTTCCGGCGAGTGGCAGGAAGGGCATCGGCGGATCATCGCCGCTCTGCGAGGATGCGCGGGTGCCGGACTGGCTCGACTTCGACCAGATCGCCGACTGGGTCTCCGGCGAGTGGTGGGCGTACCCGGTCATCTTCCTCGTCTCGGTCGTGGATGCGTTCTTCCCGCTCGTGCCGAGCGAGACGGTCGTCGTGGTCGGCGGGAACCTCTCGAGCTCCGGCGATCTCGTCCTCCCGCTCGTCATCCTCGCGGGCGCTTCAGGGGCGATCCTCGGAGACAACATCTCGTACGGCATCGGAAGCTGGGTGGGTGAGAAGACCGTCAAGCGCTGGTTCCGGAGCGAAAAGTGGAACAAGCGGCTCGAGTGGGCGGAGCAGACCCTCGACGAGCGCGGCGCCTACATCATCGTGATCGCGCGCTTCATCCCCGGCGGGCGGACGGCGGTGACCTTCTCGGCCGGGTACCTCTCGACGTTTCCCTGGCGGCGCTTCATCGTCTACGACATCGTCGCGGGGGTCCTGTGGGCGACGTACGCCGCGCTCCTCGGCTACTTCGGCGGCAAGACGTTCGAGCAGCGCCCGTGGCTCGGGCTGCTCATCGCGCTCGGCGTCGCACTGACGCTGGGGCTCGTCGTCGAGCTCGTGCGCCACTGGCGGCAGCGCGGCCAGCGCCCGGCGGGCTGACAACGCTTGCAACGACCAGTTGCAAACCTCGTGAAGCTCCACGTCACCGGCGGCAGCGGGTACCTCGGGTCGGAGCTCGTTCGGCGAGCCCGCGACGTCACGCTCGAGCGAGTGGAGATTTGCGATTCCGCTGCTGTTCGCGCGCTGCTCGAACGTCTGCGGCCCGACGTCGTAATCCATACGGCTTACCGGCAGGACGGTCCCGGCGCCCGGGCGATCACGGTCGACGGCGCGGGGAACGTCGCCGCCGCCGCGCACGCGATCGGCGCTCGCCTCCTGCACCTCTCGACCGATGTCGTCTTCGACGGCCGCAAGGGAAGCCCGTACGTGGAGGAGGACGAGCCGTGCCCGGTGACGGACTACGGCCGGGCGAAGACGGAGTCCGAGGCGCGCGTGCTCGCCGAGCATCCAGATGCCCTCGTCGTGCGCACCTCGCTGATCGTCGGCGGCCCGGGGCACGAGCCGTCGAAGCATGAGCGCTCCGCGCACGATCCGCGCATCGTGTTCTACGAGGACGAGATCCGCTGCCCGATTCAGGTCGGTGATCTCGCGGCTGCTCTCCTGGAGCTGGCGGCTCTCGACGTGAGCGGCGTGCTGCACCTCGCGGGCGCGGACGCACTCTCGCGGGTGGAGCTCGCAGAGCTCGTCACCGGGCGTCCCGTTCGACGTTCGCCGGCGCCGCTCGGCCGCCCGCGCGACTGCCGTCTCGACTCGTCGCGGGCGCGCTCCATGCTGCGAACCGAGGTCCGTGGAGCCCGCGCGGTTCTCGACGCACGCGGTGCCGACGGCTGAAAGACTCGCGACATGGCCACGATCCTCATCCATGTCACGAGCGGCCCCGAGAACCCGACGCGGGCGGCGCTCTCCTTCCTCGTCGCGAAGGCCGCGGTCGATGAGGGGCACGAGGTGTCGATGTTCCTCGCCGGGGACGCGACTCAGCTACTGCGCGACGCCGTGCTCGACTCGCTCGTCGGCCTTGGGACGGGGAGCCTGCGGGAGTCGTACGACGCAGTCGTCGCGGGCGGCGCGAAGCTCTACGCCTCGGGGATGTCGAGCAAGGCGCGCGGTGTCGCCGAAGCGGATCTCGAGGGGAAGCCGGTTGAATTCGCGATGCCGAACCGCCTCGTCGAGCTGGCGCTCCAGAGCGACACCGTCCTGACGTACTGATCCGCGCGGCTCACGTCTCCGCTGGCAGGCTTGCGGGATGAACCGTCTTGCCGGGGCCACGAGCCCGTACCTCCTGCAGCACGCCGAGAACCCGGTGGACTGGTACGAGTGGGGAGACGAGCCGTTCGACCGGGCGCGCGACGAGGACAAGCCGCTCCTCGTCTCGGTCGGCTACAGCTCGTGCCACTGGTGCCACGTGATGGCGCACGAGTCGTTCGAGGACGGCGCGACTGCCGCGCTCATGAACGACCTCTTCGTCAACGTCAAGGTCGACCGCGAGGAGCGACCGGACGTCGACGCCGTCACGATGGAGGCGACGGTCGGGATGACCGGGAGCGGCGGCTGGCCGACGACGGTGTTCATGACTCCGGAGGGCAAGCCGTTCTACGCTGGCACCTACTTCCCGCCGGAGGCGCGGCACGGAATCCCCAGCTTTCGCGACGTGCTGGGCGCGGTGGCGGAGACGTGGCGCGAGCGCCGAAGCGACATCGAGCGCCAGGCACTCCGCATCGACGAGGCGCTCCGTAGCATCGCCGAGGCGCCTCCCTCGACCGAGCCGCTGACCGCGTCGATCCTCGGAGAAGCCACCCGCGGCATCGCCCGTACGTTCGATCCCGCGTTCGGCGGCTTCGGGCGGTCGCCGAAGTTCCCGGCCGCCTCTACGCTCGAGCTCCTGCTGCGGCGCGGCGACGAGGAATCGCTGGCCATGGTCACGGCCACGCTCGACGGGATGGCCGCCGGCGGGATGTACGACGTCGTGGGCGGGGGCTTCCACCGCTACTCCGTGGACGACCGCTGGCTCGTCCCGCACTTCGAGAAGATGCTCTACGACAACGCGCTCCTCACGTCTACGTACCTCCATGCCTGGGTCGTGACCGGCATGCCTCGGTATCGGGAAGTCGTCGAGCAGACAGTCGAGTACATGCTGCGCGAGCTCGCGCTTCCCGGCGGCGGTCTCGCGTCCGCGCAGGACGCGGACACCGAGGGCGTGGAAGGGCTGACGTACACCTGGACGCAGGAGGAGGCAGCCGAGGCTGGCATCCCGCCGGAGCTGCTCGAGCCGTTCGAGCACGGGCGGCTCATCGTGCGAGGCGAGCTCGACGACGACCTCCGGGCGCGGTTGCTCGCGCTGCGCGCTGAGCGTACGCAGCCGTTCCGTGACGACAAGGCCGTCGCTTCCTGGAACGGGCTCGCCCTGGCCGCGCTCGCAGAGGCCGCATACCGGCTCGAGCGCGGCGACTGGCTCGAGGCCGCACGCGAGCTCGGCGAGCTCCTCCTCGGGCCGCTCTCGTCAGAGGACGGGCGTCTCTACCGATCGACTCGGGACGAGCGGACGAGCGGGCACGGCTTCCTCGACGATTACGCGAACGTCGCGAACGGGCTCATGGAGCTGCACGTCGCGACGGGAGAGGCCCGCTGGCTCACGGAGGCGAACCGGCTCGCACGAATCGCGGTGGATCTGTTCGCCGACGATGAGCACGGCGGCTTCTATCTCTCAGCGGCGGACGGAGACGCGCGGGTTCCGCGCACGAAGGACCTTCAGGACACGCCGATCCCGTCGGGCAACTCCATGCTCGCCTGGGTGCTGCTCAGGCTCGCGCGCATCTGGGGCGACGACGAGCTCGAACAGCGCGCGGTCGGGGTCTTTCGCCTGGTCGAGCCGGCGGTCAGGCGTGCGCCGGGCGCGTTTGCGTGGGCACTCTGCGGTCTCGACCTCTGGTTCAGCCCGTCGCGGGAGATTGCGATCGCCGGATCCGTCTCCTCGCCTGTCGCGCGGGCGGCGCTCGCCACCTTCCAGCCGAACGCGGTCGTCGCAATCGGCCCGTCCGACGAGATCCCGCTCCTCGGGGGCAAGGGCTTCGTTGACGACCAGCCGGCGGTGTACGTGTGTGAGCGCTTCGTCTGCCAGCGGCCGGTTACCGATCCCGCAGAGTTGGCGGTCTGACATGCGCGTCTGTCTGATGATCGAGGGGCAGGAAGGTGTCACCTGGGACGACTGGATGCGCCTCGCTCGTCTCGTCGAGCACCACGGTCTCGAAGGCCTCTTCCGCTCGGATCACTACAGCGCGATCGTCGGGCAGCATGCGGACGCGCTCGACGCCTGGGCAACGCTCGCGGGGCTGGCGGCGATCACGAAGCGGATCCGCCTCGGCACGCTCGTGTCGCCGGCGACGTTTCGTCACCCGAGCGTGCTCGCGCGCATGGCGGCCACGGTGGATCACATCTCCGCAGGGCGCGTCGAGGTCGGCATGGGCTCCGGCTGGTACGAGCGCGAGCACGTGGAGAACGGCTTTCCGTTCCTCGATGCGAAAGCGCGCTTCGATCTGTTCGCCGAGCAGGTCGAGGTCGTCGTCAGGTCGTGGACGGAGGAGGGGTTCGAGCA
This sequence comes from Actinomycetota bacterium, assembly GCA_013697465.1. Lineage (GTDB taxonomy): Bacteria > Actinomycetota > Thermoleophilia > Gaiellales > Gaiellaceae > GMQP-bins7. Next base: position 7,697 of record JACCWU010000312.1, read on the forward strand.
CGAAGGCGCCGCGTACCGTCTGCAGGGGCAAACGGCGCTGCCGAGACCCTTCGAGCAGCCACATCCCCCGCTCGTCCTCGGTGGAACCGTGAAGAGCCGTTTCGCCGCGCTTGCGGCCCGCTACGCGACCGAGGTGAACACGCTCGGCGCGTCCAACGACGAGCTTCGCGAGCGCAAGGAGCGGATCGACCGGGCATGCGAGGAAGCGGGTCGCGACCCCGACACGCTGGGGTTCTCCGTCATGACGTCATGTTTCCTCGGCGCAGATGGCGACGAGGCGGTCGAGCGGGTACGACGCTTTCTCCACGTACGCGGCGGAGACGACGACGCGGAGGCACTCCTCGCCGAGCGCCGCGAGCGCTGGCTCGCCGGCACCGTCGAGGAGGTGGCCGAGCGCATCGAGGAGCTGCGCGCGCTCGGCGTCACCCGCGTTTTCCTACAGCACCTGAACCACGCGGACGACGAGATGGTCGCGCTGATCGGCAACCGGTTGATGCCCTTGGTCGCATCGCTACAGTCCAGGCCATGACAACCACCACAGAGCTGACGGGTGCGGAAGACGTCGCGTGGGACCTCTCCGACCTCTATGACGCCAGTGACGATCCACGACTCGAGAGCGACATCGACGAGGCGGACGAGGCAGCGTCCGCGTTTCGCGATCGTTACCACGGCAAGGTCGCGGACCTGACTGCGGCCGAGCTGGCGGAAGCCATCGAGGAGCGCGAGCGGATCGAGTCCATCGTCACCCGCGTCGCGTACTTCGCCCATCTCCATTTCGCCACCGACATGGCCGACCCGCCGCGTGGAGCACTCGTCGCGCGCGTCACCGAGAAGGGCGCGGCGCTCGACACCCAGCTCCTCTTTTTCGGACTCGAGATCGCCGAGCTGGACGACGAAGCGGCCGAGGCGGTTCTGGAAGGGCCCGAGCTCGAGCACTGGCGCCACTGGTTTCGCTCGCTGCGGAAGTTCCGGCCGCATCTCCTGAGCGAGCCCGAGGAGAAGATCGTCACGGAGAAATCGGTTTCGGGCGTCAGCGCGTGGGGGCGGCTCTACGAGGAGCTTCTCGGTGCGGTAAAGGTCGACCTCGACGGGGCCGAAATCTCGTTCGAGGAGGCGATGGCCAAGCTCTACTCCGCGGACCGAGACGTGCGCCGGTCGGCCGCCGAGGCGGTCACGAGCGCGCTCGACCCCGGCCTCCGCACGCGCACGTACGTCTTCAACACGATCCTGCTCGACAAGTCCGTCGACGACCGGCTGCGCGACTACCCGACCTGGATCTCGTCGCGGAATCTCCGGAACGACACGACGGACGAGGCGGTTCAGGCGCTCGTCGACGCGGCGGTCTCGCGCTACGACGTGGTCCAGCGCTACTACACGCTGAAGGCCAAGCTGGTCGGGCTCGACCAGCTCGCCTACTACGACCGGATGGCGCCGATCGGCGAGGATCCGAGCAAGGTCTCCTGGGACGAGGCCCGCGAGATCGTCGTCAGTGCGTACGCGGACTTCGCGCCGGAGGCGGGCGACATCGCCGAGCGGTTCTTCGCCGAGCAGTGGATCGACGCGCCCGTGCGCGAGAACAAGCGGACGGGAGCGTTCTGCGCCACATCGGTCCCCGGCGTGCACCCGTACGTGCTCATGAACTTCACAGGCGACCGGCGCTCGATCCTCACGCTGGCGCACGAGCTCGGCCACGGTCTCCACGGCTCGCTCGCGCAGCCGCTCGGGCTGTTCAATGCCGACACCCCCCTGACGACGGCCGAGACGGCCTCCGTCTTCGGCGAGGCACTCACGTTCAAGCGGCTGCTCGTGCTCGAGGAGGACCCGCACCGCCGCCTCAATCTCCTCGCAGGCAGGATCGAGGACTCGATCGCCACCGTCTTCCGGCAGATCTCCATGAACCGCTTCGAGCACGCTGCGCACAACGAGCGCCGAGACGAGGGCGAGCTCGCCCCCGAGCGGGTCGAGGAGCTTTGGCTCGACTCGCAGAAGAAGCTCTTCGCCGACTCCGTCGACGTGGACGGCTACGGGACCTGGTGGAGCTACATCCCGCACTTCCTGAGCACGCCGGGGTACGTGTACGCGTACGCGTACGGGTTCCTGTTCGCGCTGGCGATCTTCCGCCGCTACGAGCTCGAAGGAGACTCGATGGTCGAGCCGTACTTCGACGTCCTCCGCTCCGGCGGCTCCAAGCCTCCCGAGGAGCTCGCGCGTATCGTCGGCCTCG
>JACCWU010000289.1 GCA_013697465.1 Actinomycetota bacterium
CATGTGGAGAGCCGCCGTCCGTGCGAAAGCCGATGTCGTCACGATCACGAGCTACAACGAGTGGCAGGAGGGCACGCAGATCGAGCCCGCCCGCATCCAGGTGGAGAGGCCGGGATACGAAGGTGCATGGGGCGCGTCGGGAGCTTCCGCGCAGCGTGCGTACCTCGAGGCAACTGCCCGCTGGGTCGCGCGCTACCGCGCGGCGGCGGTTCAGTAGAGCGCGGTCGCGAGCTTCCGGCGATATGCGACGGTGATCGAGTCGTCGTGGCCGAGATGCTCGAAGACCGCGACGGCGAGCTCTCGTAGTCGCTCACGCTCGTCCGCGGTGGATGCCGGAATCGCGGCCAGGATGAGGTCGAGCGCGCGTTCTGAGTCACCGCGTTCGAGGGCGGTACGAACCTCGGGCAGCTCACCCGTCGCGCGTAGCTCGTCGAGCACCCGGTCGATACGCGGCGGCGCGAGGAGCCTGTCCAGGAATGACGAGACCGCGCCTGGCCCCAGCGCCCCCACGAACTCCTCCGCCACGCGACCGTTGCGGAAGCCCTTGACGGCCGGAATCCCGTGCACCTGATACGTCGACGCGAGTCCCTGGTTCGCGTCGACGTCGACCTTTGCAAGCTCCACCGCACCCGCGCGGCTTCCGATCTCCTTCTCGAGGACGGGGCCCAGCGCGCGACACGGGCCACACCACTCGGCCCAGAAGTCCACGACGACGGGAACCTCGCGCGAGCGCTCGATGACGTCGCGCTCGAATGTCGTCTCGCTTACGTCCATGCCCGTCTCAAACGCTCACGTGCGGCCGTTTCATCCCTTCCGGCGCCGCGACGACGTCTGCGCCGCAGCTCGAGACGAGCGCGGGAAGGACGTCGTCTTCCGCAACGCCGGCGAGGGAGCGGTTACCCAAATCGACCTCGATGTCGGGCCACGCGTCGAGTGCGAGGCTCCGGGCTCCCGTCTCCGAGCCGAAGCGCAGCAGCTCCTCGGTCGTGAAGATCGCCCGGCGGCCCGTCTGCCGGCGCGCGATCCCCTCGAGCTCGCGCAGCTCCTCGAATGGGTCGATCCGCACATTCGAGTCGGAGCCCACGCACAGCGCGATCGAGCGGTGCCGGATGCGTTCAGCCGGCAGGAATCCGTCCCCGAGATCGGCTTCGGTGGTCGGACAGGCACAGACAATCGCCCCGAACGACGCGAGCAGGTCGAGCTCGGCGCCGTTCGCGTGGGTGGCGTGGACGACCGTCGTGCGCTCGCCGAGGCACCCCAGTCGCGCGAGCAGCTCGATCGGGCGGCAGCCGTGCTCGGCGAGGCACTCCTCGATCTCGCGCGGCTGCTCGTCGGCGTGGATGTGCAGGGGGAGCCGCTCGCGCTCGGCGTAACGCCCGATCTCCGTGAGCCAGTCCGCTGGGCACGCCCGCACCGAGTGGGGAGCCAGGCCGACGCGTGCCGTATGGGCGCGGAGCTCTTCGACCTCCGACAAGTACGTTGCGACCGAGTCCTGGCGAAACCGCGGCAACCCGCCTTGGGCATACGCGACGTGCAGGACCACGCACGAGACATCGGCCGCCTCCGCGGCTTCGACTGCGGCGAACGCCTCGCGGAGCCCGAGGTAATGGAACTCACCGACGGCCGTGTACCCGGCGGCTCGCATCTCCCGATAGGCCGCTTCGTACGTCGAGCGGACGAGCTCGGGCGTTTGGCGTTCGGCTTCGGCGAGCATGGTCTCCCGCCACGCCCAGAAGTCGCCGCCCACCGCTCGTCCTCGCAGCGCGCGCTGGAAGGTGTGGCTGTGCGCGTTGACGAACCCCGGGAGAGCGCGCGTGCCGGCCACGAGCGGCGACGCTACCACCGCGTAGGGTTCGGCACATGGCGTGGGTCGCCCTGCGTAGGCACATCCCGAACGCGCTGACGATCATTCGGTTCGCCGCGATACCGGTCTTCGCGGTGCTCTTGCTCGACGCGGGCGAGGAGGCCGCGTGGGGCGCAGGCGTCTTCTTCGCCGGCGCAGCGCTCACCGACCAGGTGGACGGCTATCTGGCTCGCCGGTGGGAGGTGCAGTCGGCATTCGGAAAGGTCGCAGATCCGCTCGCCGATCGCGTGATGATCTCGGTCGCGGTCGTTCTGCTCTGGCTCGAGGGGAGACTCCCGCTCGCGGCGATGCTCGTCGTCCTCGCGCGCGACGTGATCCTCGTGCTCGGGTACAAGTTCGCTGTTCCGCGCGGATACGACTTCGAGGTGAGCTTCTTGGGCAAGCTCGCGACCTGGGTGCTGTACGCGTCGCTCGGCTTCGTGATCGTCACAGCGGAGGGAACGCAGTGGCCGCTCATCCTCTTCTGGCTCGGCGTCGCGCTTGCAATCCTCGCGGGCGCCGAGTACCTCCTCCGGGCCCGGCGCGAGCTGACTGCCTCCCGCTGAGGGCAGGGACATGCGCGCACGCAGCGAACTAGGCTCGTGCGAAGTCTCAACCTGAGGTTGACCCCTCGGAACGTCTACTGCTTTACTCAAGGTGACCAAGCGAGGAAAGGCCGCCAGTGGAACCACTTCCCGATCTCACGACGCTGTCCGACGACGACCTCCGCGAGAAGATCCACGACCTGGAGAAGGAGGAGGACGACATTTCCTTCCGCAGGCGCGTCCTGCACGGACGCATCGACATCCTCCGGGCAGAGCTCGTGGCCCGCCTCCGCGATCAGGTGAGCGCGGGGGAGGCGAAGCTCGCGGACGTTTCGCGCCTGAGCGAGATTCTCACCGCGAAGCACGAGCCCCCAGACGGTGGAGCGGAGTGACGCACGTCTACTGCGCGGAGTGCGGCTTCCTCAGCCCCGCGGCAGCGAACTACTGCCCGCGGTGCGGAGCGCTCCTCGCGACGGAGGCGGGTTCCGAGACGACGATGAGCTTCGAGCTGGACACCGGCGGGGAGGAGGCCGACACGAGCGAGGCCGCGTCCCTGAGCGGACCCGCGCTCGTCGTGCGCTCGGGCGGCGGGATGGCCGGGCAGGCCTTCCAGCCCGGAGAGGGTCGGACACTAATCGGACGGTCGCCCGAGTGCGACGTCTTCCTGGACGACGTCACCGTCTCACGCCGGCATGCCGAGCTCGAACGTGAAGGAGACGTGTTCACGATTCGCGATCTGGGAAGCCTGAATGGGACGTACGTCAATCGCCGGCGCATCGAGTCGACCGTCCTTCAGGACGACGACGAGGTTCAGATCGGCAAGTACCGCCTCACCTTTCTCCAGCGATGAGCACAGTGACTGCGAGTCGGCGAGGCAACGAGACCGTCGAGCCCAAGCTGCTGACGATCGGCACCGTCTGCGAGAGCTTGCGCGAGGAGTTTCCGGACATCTCGGTGTCGAAGATCCGCTACCTCGAGGATCAGGGGCTCATTGCCCCGCGCCGCACGCGCGGCGGGTACCGATTGTTCTCCGAGGACGACGTCGAGCGACTGGTCACGATTCTCCGCCTGCAGCGCGACGAGTTCCTCCCCTTGCGCGTGATCCGGCAAGAGCTCGACGGACCCATCGCAGCGGCCGATCGCTCCCGCCGTAGGAACGTCGGCCTCACGGGCACGGAGGTCGAGATCGACGGAGCGGAGCTGTGCGAGCGAGCCTCGATCGCACCCGATGTTCTCCGCGCGCTCGAGGAGTTCGGTGTCGTCGTCTTTCGCACCGAGAGTGGGGAGCGTCTGTATCGCGAGAGCGAGGTGGACATCGCGGTGGCCGCTGCGAGACTTGCGCGCTTCGGAATCGACGCGCGTCATCTCCGGACCTTCCTCACGGGGGCAGGCAGGCAGGCAAGCCTCGTCGAGCAGCTCGTCGCGCCCGGCTTGCGTTCGCGCAGTCCGGAGCGGCGCAAGGGTGCGTTCGAGGATCTCGAAGCGCTTGCGGGGGTCGCCCAGGAGCTCTCGCAGCTCCTGCTACTGCGCGACCTCCGCGGGGTCGTGGAGCGGGCTTCGTGACGCTGGACCTCCGCTCGAAGATACGCGACGTTCCCGACTTTCCGAAGAAGGGAATCCTGTTCAAGGACGTCATGCCGCTGATCGGAGACGCGGCGTACTTCGCAGAGTCCATCAGGCAGCTCGCGGAGTGGTCGAGGCCCCGCGAACCCGACTTGGTCTTGGGCGCCGAGGCGCGTGGATTCATCTTCGGGGCTGCGCTCGCCTACGACCTCGGTGCGGGTTTCATCGCCGCTCGCAAGCCGGGCAAGCTGCCCTGGGAGACGGTCGAGGCGACGTACGCACTCGAATACGGCACCGACAGCCTCGAGGTGCATCGCGACTCGATTGCTGCCGGCGCGCGGGTCATCGTCCTGGACGACGTTCTCGCCACTGGCGGTACCGCCAAAGCGAAGTGCGAGCTCGTCGAACGGCTCGGCGGAATCGTCGCAGGCGCCCTGTTCGTGATCGAGCTGACGTTCTTGAACGGCCGCGAGCAACTTGCGGGCCACGACGTCCACTCGCTGATCCAGTACTGAACCGGCCGAGTGGGTGGGGGCGGCGTCCGCCCCGGCTACTACAACGAGAGTATGTACGACGCCCTGACCAGCACGTACGCGCTCCCGTGCCCCCACCACGGTCATACGCGTCTGCCGCTCTCCTCGTTTCGTACGCTGGACCGCCTGCCCGGCGCTTCTCACCCGGCGGTCTTCCGCGTGTCGTTTGCGTGCTCGTGCGGCGACGAGCACCCGGGTCTCGTGTCACACCATGATCTCGACGTCGCGCCGCTCGGCCTCGGCCTCGGTGGCACGTTCAGGAATCTCATGACGGCTCGCGACGATCCGCTCGAGACGGAGCTCGCGACGGTGGCGGCCACTCGGATCGGAGCGGGGGAGTGGCCGTGGAGCTTCTTCTGCTTCCCCGAGGCGTGCCCACGCCCGATGACACCGTCCGCCATCGCCCTCATCGCTCCCGGAGAGCGCTCCTGCGGCCTGGCAGTGCGCTGCCCGTCGTGCTCGTCCGTCTCGGTGAACCTCGTCACCCGCGCACACGTCGATATTCCGTTCTGGAACGACGCGAGCGTGGGAGTCGTCGACCACGTCTTCGAAGAAGACGTTGTGCGCGCGGTAGACGCGTTCCGCGCCGACCTCCTGTCCGCCCGCTTCGACGAAAGGCGACTCGATCTCGAGCCGTGACCCTCGGCAGCCGTCACTCCCGACAGGGATTGGGAGGAGCGCAGCCCGCCCCGATACCCAACGTATGAGTGCCGCCGTTCTCACAAAGGTCGCCCCAGCCGGTTCGTCGCGACTGCTCGCCGACGTCGAGGCCCTCCACGGCCGAGACGAAAAGCGGGAACCCGCGCTGCACCGGCTCGAGGAG
>JACCWU010000353.1 GCA_013697465.1 Actinomycetota bacterium
CCCCCCCGCTTCAAGGGTGACAGGACGACTTTGATCCGTTCTTGCACGTCTCACTTCTCGATGACGAGACTCACCGCCATCCTTGCCCTCTCGGTCGCGCTCGTCGCGGCCGGCGCCGCGCAGCGGCCGGCATCTCAGCAGCACGCGGCAAGTATCCCGACCGAGGTGGTGGTCACCCTCGCATCACCGTCGCTCGCGTACGCGCCCGGCACACTCGGGCGGCTCGACGCCGAGCAGCGGAGATTCCGCCGCGCCCTCACCGCACGGCTTCCCGAGGCGCGCGTCCACTGGCGCTACCGAGTCGTTGCGAACGGCTTCTCGGTCGTGCTCCCGGCAGCACAGGTGCGGGAGCTGAGAGATCTGCCCTCGGTACGGCAGGTTTCGACATCGACGAGCTACGGTCCGATGCTCGACTCGACGCCGCGTCAGATCGGCGCGACCACGATCTGGGGCTCCGGCCTCGAGACCGCGGGCGACGGCATGAAGATCGGGATCATCGACAGCGGCGTCGACCCGAGCCACCCGTTCTTCGCTCCCGCTGGATACGCGATGCCGCCGGGGTTTCCAAAGGGGCAGATCAAGCACACGACGGCCAAGGTCATCGTCGCGCGCGCCTTTGCTCCGGCCAGCGCGCCGGCGAGCGCACGCGTCGCCAATCATCCCTCCGACATCAGCCACGGCACGCACGTGGCGGGAATCGCGGGTGGAAACGCGCGAACGCAGGCATCCGAGGGCCGCATGGTCTCCGGCATCGCCCCGCGCGCGTACATAGGGAACTACAAGGTCTTCGTCGAGGCGAGGTCTGGAGTTGCCAGCCACAACGCGAACTCCCCCGCGATCGTGGCCGCGATCGAGGCCGCCGTCGCGGACGGCATGGACGTGATCAACTTCTCGGGCGGCGAGCCGGAAATCGAGCCTCGTCGAGACATCGTCGCGAGGGCTCTCGATGCGGCGGCCGCTGCGGGCGTCGTGCCGGTCATCGCGGCCGGCAACGACTACAACGAGGCGGGCGCGGGGTCGGTCTCCTCTCCGGGAAACTCCGCGCGCGCCGTCACGGTGGCGGCGGTCGAGACGAGCGGCAGCCCGCCTGCGAGCGTGCACGCACCGTTCTCCTCGGTCGGCCCCACGACGATCTCACTCCGGATGAAGCCCGATGTCGCCGCGCCGGGAGTCGACGTGCTCTCGTCCGTGCAAGAGGGATGGTCGAGCTTCTCGGGCACGAGCATGGCCGCTCCCCATGTCGCAGGTGCCGCCGCGCTCCTCGCACAGCGCCATCCTTCATGGACGGTCGCGCAGATCAAGTCGGCGCTCGTCCAGACCGGAACGAACGCGACCGACGGAGACAATGCGGTGCTCGGACCACAGTTCCAGGGAGGCGGCGTCATCTCACTGACGAAGGCCGACCGCCCGCTGCTCTTCGCCGAGCCGACCGGCGTGTCACTCGGCTTGCTCGCTCGTGGAAGCACGCTCGAGGGCGCCGTGCGACTCGAGGATGCCGGCGAGGGGGCCGGTCCTTGGGCGGCCAGCGTCGTTCGTGAGCCGGGTGCACCGGGCGCCGCACGCTTGACGGTGCGGGCCACGGTGGAAGTGCCTGGCGCGCTCGAGTACGTCGTGACGGTCGCCCGGCAGTCGCAACCCGGCGACCTGAGCGGCTACATCGAGCTCCGGCGCGGCGCTGACGTTCGACGCGTTCCGTTTTGGGGACGCGTGTCCCTCGGAGCCCTGGCTCGACATCGCACTCGTGTGCTTGCTCGCGCCGGACTCCACCGCGGGACGACGGCCGGCCGGCCGGCGCTCGTGTCGCGCTATCGCTATCCCGAGGACCCGCGCGGGTTCGATGTCGCGACGGTGCTTCGGGGTCCCGAGCTCGTCTACCGCATCCGGCTGACGAAGGCGGTCGCCAACTTCGGCGTCGTCGTCACACAACGAGCTCGTGGAAGCCTGGTCGAGCCGCGCATCGTGGCCGGGCTGGACGAGAACAGGCTCACCGGCTATGCGGGGCTGCCGGTCGAGCACAACCCGTACCTCGACAGCTTCCGCTCTCCGATACTCGCCGCGGGCGCCCTCTCTCCGAATCCGGGGGACTACGCGGTCGCCTTCGACAGCGTGGGGCGTGCCGGGGCGGGTCGATTTACCTTCCGCTACTGGATCAACGACGTGAAGCCCCCCGTGCTGCGTCTGCGGACACGGACGGTCAAAGGCGGAAACCCCGTTCTCGTCGCGGCCAGCGACTCGGGGTCAGGCGTCCACGGGGATTCCGTCATCGCGCTCGTCGACGGTCGACCGTTGTCGACCACCTTCGTCCGCGGGCTCGTTCGGATCCACACCGCTTCCCTCGCACCGGGAAGGCATCGCCTCCGCCTGCGGGTCTCCGACTACCAGGAGACGAAGAACACCGAGAACGTCGCGCGGATCCTCCCGAACACGCGGTTCTTGACCGCAACCTTCACTATCGGCCGCTAGCGCGCAACCGGATTCGCCATCCGGTTCCCCGAGTCGCACAGCTCAGCATGGAGTCCAGTGCGGCCGCGGCCGCTTGGCGGCCGCGCTTTAGGGATTTTCGCGCGATCGGAATCGACGCTAGCCGATTCCGATCTTGCGCAAGCTACGTCTTTCGATCGCGCTCTTCGATCGTGGGCAGCGACTCGAGGTCATGCTGCACGCTGCGGATGAACTCGTCGCTTTCCTCGTCGGCCGTCAGCACACGAAAGCTCTGCTTCCGACGCTCGCGCTCGCGTTTCTTGCGAGCCTCGGCGCCGAAGCGACGCTCCAGGCGCGGCGTCTCGACCGCCACGACGAGCGCGGCTGCCACGACGACCAGCACGAGCCATGGCCAGCTCACCATCCGATTGTAGCCCCGCTCGCGCGCTCGGAGGACGCGGATCTCGAAACGTGGATCTCCATCGGGAGGCGGGAGAGGGGGACGCCGCCCGTCGACGTGACGAGCCACGTGTCCTGCATGTAGAGGCAGTCCTCCCCGTTCTCGGCGATCGAGTGCGGGTGCATGGAGAGAACCATGTTCTCGCGGAGCTCGATGTCGACCCCTTCGCCCACCTTGGGAAACTCGATCATCGTCATCCCGATCGAGTGGCCGGTCACGTGTCCGAGGCGGTAGCCGCGCTCGGTGAAACCCTTCGCGACCGCGCTGTGCAGGTCGTGGCACGTGGCTCCCGGGCGCATGGCCTCCCGCGCCGCGGCGAAGTATTCGACGTACGCCTCCGCCATCTGTCGCGTGTCGTCCGAGAGCTTCCCTTCATCCGCCGCGATCGCCCGCGAGACCTCGACCCAGTGCATTCCCGGACCCGCGACCTCGAGAGACGGGAGCACGAACCCGCCGAGCACCTCCTCGCGCCGTGCGATCTTGAACTCGGGTCGCGCGAACCCGTCCGTGCCCGTCAGGACCATGTTCATCGTCAGCCGCCCGCAGCCCTCGGCGACGAACCACTCCTCCGCCGCCGCCATCACTTCAGCGGCAGTCTTCCCAGGGGAATAGTGCTCGAGGAAGATCTCGAACCCGCGCTCGTTGATCCGCACGGAATCCCGGACCGACTCGAGCTCCGCGTCGCTCTTCACCGCACGAGCGAGGTCGAACTCGAGGTCGAACGGCACGAGATCGAACCCCTCGAGCGCCCGGAAGTCTCGGACGGCCATGATGTAGTCGAGCCCGAAGACGCCGATCCTGCGCCAGCCCGCCGACCGAGCACGCTCGGCGATGTGCTCGCCCGGCCGGTCGTGGAAGACCTGCTCGAGCTGCGCGGATCCATGCTCGCCGACGTAGCGCGCCTCGGTCGGGAAGACGACGGTGGAGGTGCCGTCCGAGGGAACGAGGACGTATGCGTAGCGATGCACGATCTGGAACCCGGAGAGGTACGTGACCGCGCCCTCGAAGCCCGTGTACTCGTTCCCCGATACGACGAGCGCGTCGAGGCCGTGCTCGGCCATCGCCGCACCGACGTTGGCGTAGCGCCGCTCGAGCTCGCGATTCAGCTCCATGAGTCCTCCAATGCCTTGACGAGTGCCGTGACCATGTCGTTTAGCGGTGTGGGAACGCCAAGCTCGCGGCCGAAGCGCGCGATGCCGCCGTTCAGGTAGTCGATCTCCGTCTGGCGCCTTGCCTCGACGTCCTGGAGCATGCTCGCCTTGTGGTCGTAGGCGACATCGCGCCGGGCGGCGTGGTCGATCAGCTCCTCGGGATCGGCGTCGAGCACGATCCCCAGCGCTGCAGCCACCGCCTTGCCCTCGTCCACGAGCGCGGTCACGAGCGCCCGCAGATCCGGCCGCTCGCAAACTCGTCCGTGGGTGAGTCCGGTCAGTGCTCCGACCGGGTTGGTCGCCGCGTTGAACACCACCTTGCGCCACTGCGCCGGTCGAGCGTCGGGGACCGCGTTGGTCGGCATTCCCGCCCTGGTGCACGCATCAGCGAGCCGCTCGATCTCCCCCACGGATGCCGGGCTCGGCTCGAAAGGCCCCAGGGAGGTTTCGCCCTTGACGTCCCACTGCACGACACCGGGCTCCAGGATCTTTCCAGCGGGGAACGTCGTCCCTCGGATGACGCGCTGAACGTGCCGCGCGATCGCCTCCTCGTTGCCGACGCCGTTCTGGACGGACGCGACGGCGCCCTCGGCGAACGCGTGCGCCGTGGCCGCGACCGCGCTCTCGGTGTGCATCGCCTTCGTGGCGACGATCCCGAAGTCGCACGGGGGCAGCGCGGAGGCGTCCGCAGTCGCCCGCACGTGCCCTGTGACGTCGCCCGCCCCCGTGAGGCGGAGCCCATTTTCGTTGATCGCGTCCACGTGGTCGCGCGTGAGGTCGTACGCCCACACCTCGACATCGTCGAGCTGAGCGAGGTTCGCCGCGAAGAGCGAGCCTACGGCCCCGCACCCAACCACGCAGACCCTCACGAGTTCACGCTTCCTTCCCGCGGACGAAAGCGTAGAGCGCCTTCTGAAGCGGCACCTCGACGCCTGTCCGTACGGCCTCCCGCACGAGCGCGCCGTTGATCGACTCCACCTCGGTGGGTCGCTGCGCGACCACGTCCTCGAGCATCGACGGGCGATGTGCGCTGCCGCGCTTCGTCGCGAGGACGTTCATCTCCCACGGATCGTCGTGCAGTTCGATGCCCGCCGCGTCCGCCACAGTCTTACCCTCGTCCATCAAAGTGCGCACGAGACGACCGAGATCGTCCTGTTCGTCCTCCTGCGCGAAGTGGGCGTCGTGGGCCAGGCCAGTCATCGCCGCGACGCCGTTCACGGTGGCGTTGAAGATCAGCTTCGACCACTGCGCCGGCTGCAGGTCCGCGAACGCCTGCACCTCGAGACCCGCGGAGGCGATCAGCGCCGCAACCTCCTCGACCCGGGTCATCGAGATTCCCTCGTACGGCCCGACCCAGGTCGGAGTGTCGAGGACGTACTCGACCTCGACGTCGGAGTGTCGTGTGCCGCTCATGAAGGTGATCGCGGAGATGAGCGGCCAGTCGCCGTGCCCGCGAACGACCGCCTCAGCACCCAGGCCGTTCTGCACGGTCATCAGGGTCGCATTCGGGAACCGGCTCTCGAGCGCCTGAGCCGCGGACTCGAGGTCGGTTCCCTTGCAGGCGACGATTCCCAGGTCGAAGTCCGGGAGGTCGGCCGGGTTGGCGGTTGCAAGCACATGCGCCTCGATGTGGCTCCGCCCGGTGACCCGCAGGCCGTGGGCCGCGAGCGCCCCGGCATGGTCGGCACGCCTCGTGAGGACCGAGACCTCGACGACCCTGGCGAGGTGTCCCGCGAAGAGGCTGCCGATCGTCCCAGCACCGACGACGCACACGCGGCGAATCACGCCGAAGGCTCCTGCGCCGACCGCCCGAGCCGACTGAGGCCCGGGAGCCGGAGCTCGCGGCTGCGCGTCAACCCTGCCGGGAGCAGTACGAGAACGATCGCCATGAAGGCGGCGACGCCGACGAGCCGGCTACCGTCCCACAAGGGCTCACCAAAGACGTCGTTGACGAGGCCGATGTCGCCGCTCTCCGCGTCGAGGAGAAACGAGTCGAGCGCGCTCACGGCGAGGGCGCCGATGACCGCTCCCCAGAGGCTGCCGACGCCTCCGACAACGAGCATCGCAAGCGAGAGGAACGTCA
>JACCWU010000010.1 GCA_013697465.1 Actinomycetota bacterium
CTGATCGCGGACGGCCACGTTCGGTTACGGGTCGAGCGCGTGGAGAACAGGCGCGCATTCTGCGAGGTGGTGACCGGTGGGCTCGTGGAGGAGCACAAAGGGGTGAACGTTCCCGGCGTCGCGCTGCCGGTGCCCTCGCTGACGACCAAGGATCTGGCGGATCTCGACTTCGCGCTCGGCCTGGGCGTCGACTACGTCGCCCAGTCGTTCGTCAGGTCTCGCGCCGACGTCGCAGCTTTGCGCGCGAAGCTCGAGGAGGCCGGGTCGCAGGCATGGGTGATCGCGAAGATCGAGCTCAAGGAGGCGGTCTCGGCGCTCGAGGACATCCTCGAAGAGGCCGACGCGGTGATGATCGCCAGGGGCGATCTGGGCGTGGAGATCGGCGTCGCCGAGGTTCCGCTCCTTCAGAAGCGGATCATCCTCGCCGCGCTCGACCGCGGGAAGCCCGCGATCACGGCCACCCAGATGCTCGAGACGATGGTGCACCGGCCCGAGCCGACCCGGGCCGAGGCCTCCGACGTGGCGAACGCCATCCTCGACGGGACCTCGGCGGTGATGCTCTCGGCCGAGACGGCGGTGGGCGAGTACCCCGTCGCTGCGGTCGAGACAATGGCTCAGATCGCACGTGCCGTCGAACCGAGCCTCGGCTACCGGCATCAGCTACCGAGCGCTGCGGAGGCCCCGACCGTCGGTCGCGCGATGTCGAACGCAGCGTGCGATCTGGCAGAGGCGCTGGGCGCGAAGGCCATCCTCGTTCCGACGTTCACGGGGAGGACCGCGTCCGCGGTTGCACGCCTCCGCCCGCGGAGGCCGATCGTCGCGCTCACGCACGTCGTCGGATCGCTGCGGCACATGGCGATCGAATGGGGAGTCACGCCGATCGAGATCGCGGAGTCGGCGGACGTCGACGATCTCTGGCGAAGCTCGATCGAAGCCGCGCGCGACGCCGGAATCGTCGAAGCGGGCGACCGGGTGGTGCTCACCGCGGGAACCGCAGTGAACATCCCCGGCTCCACCAACGTCATCAAGGTCGACACCGCCTGACGCCGCAGGTCGCGGGTTGCTCCCGGTGGGCTGAGCCCGGCAGTGCTGATTGGCTGGGCGACCGGCTGACGACGCTCGGCCGCGTGCTCCTGCGGGCCTGCGGTGAGTAAGTTTGGGACGCGGCGACGGATAGAGTGCCTCGGTGCTCCGCATCGGGTCGATCGTCCTGCGCGTCGACGATCTTCAGCGCCAGACCGAGTTCTGGGAGGCGGCTCTCGGCTACGTCCGGCACGACATGGACCACGACTTCACAGCTCCGGCCGAGGGATGGTGTCGGGCCGAGTCTGTCGCTCGACCAGGTTCCCTCGACAGTGCAAGTGCCGCCACGCATCCACCTTGATCTGTTCACAGAGAACCAGGTCGACGAGGTAGAGCGGCTGAAGGCGTTAGGCGCTTCCGAAGTGCACTGGGACAAGCGACCACCGGCCGCCGACTACGTCATCCTTGCGGACCCAGAGGGCAACCGCTTCTGCGTCGTGGATACAAGCTAGTTGCGCGCCGGCCCTGCGACTTCAGGAGTCTGCCCACGGTGGATGCGGTGGCAGGGGAACCGCGCGCCAAGAGGAACCTAGCGGCGTGGCAGGGCGGAGCGGGGAGCAGGGATCGCGTGTTGCGAGGAAGCGGGCGAAAGCCTCGCGCTCGCGGCGGCGGCTTCGTCTCGTCTGGTTGGTCGGCGTCGTCGCGATCTCCGCGTACCTCTACTACCGGCCGCTTGCGTCGTACCTCGAGACACGGAACCAGCTTGCGGCGGAGCAGGCCGAGGTCGAGGCGGTACGCACGGCGAAGGAGCGCCTCGAGCAGCGCCTGGCGCTCTCGACGAGCCTCGACGCGATGCGACGGGAGGCTCGGCGGATCGGCTATGTGCGACCCGGCGAGCAGCTCTTCATCGTGAAGGGAGTCGCGGAGTGGAGGCGGTCGCTACGTAGTGTCCGGAGCGGTGGATGATCGTCAAATCGTCGCGCGCCAGCTCGAGAGATCCCCGCGCGCCTTTCGCCGAGTCGCGGCTCGGTGCCCGTACGGGCTTCCCGCGGTAACCGAGCAGGACCCCTACGACGCGGAAGGCCGGCCCTTCCCCACGACGTACTACGTCACCTGTCCGCATCTCGTCGCCGCGATCGCGCGCCTCGAGGCCGCGGGTGGAGTCGAGCGCTGGAGCCGTCTCGCCGCCGGCGAGGAGGAGCTCGCAAGTTCGCTCGCCGGAGCAACGGAGGAGCAGCGACTCCTCAGGCGCGAGCTTGCGGCCGGCCGAACGGGACGAGACGGCGGGGACTCGCTCCGGCTGGGGGTCGGGGGTTCGCACTCACCCCGTCACCTGAAGTGCCTGCATGCTCACGCGGCGTTCGCGCTCGCTCGACCGGGCTACGTGCTGGGCGAGAAGATCCTCGCCGAGGTCGAGCCGCTTTGGCCCGCCGAGTGCTGCTCGTCGAGTCTCCTCGACGGAGGCTAGGCTCACGCTCCGTGGCCGCGGACGTCGAGAGCGCACGGCGCGATTGGGAAGAGGCCCAGCGCCAATTCGAGCACGAGGCTCGAACGCCTGGGCGCAGCGAGGCGCTCGTGCGTCAGCTCGAGGCGGTCTCGGCCGAGTTGCGGAAGCGCGTCGGCTCGCGGTTTACCCTGAGCGAGCTGGCGCGGGAGTACCACGATGCGGACAGGTGGGTGCGCGACGTCGTGTCCGAGCGTGCCGCCGCGCCTGGCTGGACGCGAACGCTCTCGCTGGTCGAAGGCGCCGCATTTCACGCGTACTCGCGGGGCGCACAGGACTACACGCCGTGAGACGTCTTGCTCACCGGTTCGCTGCTGCCGGCGGAGGCCGGCTCCGCCGGCCGGGAGCCGTCGCTGCCAAGGAGCGCCCCCGCCCTGCGTCAATCGTGCACGCGCGCGCGTTCCTCGGGCGTCGCTCGGGGTGCCCGGCCGGAGGGGATAGTACGAGGAGTACAGA
Organism: Actinomycetota bacterium; assembly: GCA_013697465.1. Classification (GTDB taxonomy): domain Bacteria; phylum Actinomycetota; class Thermoleophilia; order Gaiellales; family Gaiellaceae; genus GMQP-bins7. The sequence continues at coordinate 2,984 of JACCWU010000010.1, forward strand.
CCCGGAGAGCCGGGTGCCGCGAGCGGCGTCAGGCGCCGGCGGAGCCGAGCTCCGCCCGGCGGGAGCTGACGCCGGCGAGGGACGCGCGTGAGCATGCTCGAACGGCCGAGCCGTACAGGCCGGCTGAGCGCTCGGCGCCGTCGGTACTTCCCGCGCTGGCTCGCGTTCGGACTGGCTCTCGTGGCTGTCTTCGCAATCGGCGTCGCATTCGGGCAAGCGCTCGACGACGCCCCGGAGTCCGGCAAGGTCACGACCTTCGTCCGTACGCTCGAGCCCCTTCCTCAAGAGCAGCCGGTGCGCACAGTCACCGTCACGGTCACGGCGCCCTGATCCATTGTCGAAGTCCCGCTAGACGGAATCGCGCGAGCCGATTGCCGAGTCGCGCGGCGCGCCATGGAGAGCGGTGCGGCCGCGGCCGCTCGGCGGCCGCGCTTCAGGATTCTGGCGATCTGGAGTCGGCGCTGGCCGATTCCAGAGTCGCGCAGTGCAGCATGGAGAGCGGTACGGCCGTGGCCGCTCCGCGGCCGCGCTTCAGGGATTCTGGCGATCTGGAGTCGGCGCTGGCCGATTCCAGAGTCGCGCAGTGCAGCATGGAGAGCGGTACGGCCGTGGCC
>JACCWU010000095.1 GCA_013697465.1 Actinomycetota bacterium
CCGCGGCGCATCCTTTTCCATGAGCGACACCTACGAGCTATTTCAGCAGGGCCGCACTCATCTCCGAGGAGGGCGAGCCGCGCAGGCGACGGTCGCGCTGGAGAAGGCGAAGAAACGAGAGCCGAGCTCCCGCTCGATCCGCGAAGCGCTCGGCATCGCCTACTTCAGGCTCAGCCGCTGGGAGGAGGCCGAGGCGGAGTTCAGGGCGCTCGTCGAGCTCTCGCCGGACGACGACTTCGCCCACGACGCGCTCGCGCGCACGCTCGTGCGCCAGGGTCGGCGTCGCGAGGCGACACCGCATCAGAAACTCGCACGGTCCCTCCGTCCGCGAACCGAGCCGCACGAGCCGCTGGAGAGGGAGTAGGCGGAATCCGGCTGTGCGCGCGGTCGTGCAGCGGGTGCGCGAGGCGTCGGTGGCGGTCGACAGCGAGGTCGTCGCGGCGATCGGGCATGGCGTGGTGATCCTGCTCGGGATCGCTACAGGCGATACGCCCGACGACGGAGAGCGCCTCGCTGGAAAGATCGCGCGGCTGCGTATCTTCGCGAACGACGAGGGTCGTTTCGACCGGTCGCTTGCCGACGTAGACGGCGAAGCGCTCGTCGTGAGCCAGTTCACGCTGCTCGCGGATAGCAGACGCCAGAAGGGAACTCGACCCGACTTCTCAGAAGCTGCACCACGCGAACAAGCCGAGCCGCTCTACCTACGCTTCTGCGAGTCGCTTCGCGGGCACGGTCTCCCCGTCCGGACGGGTCTCTTCGGAGCCAGCATGGCCGTCGCACTCGTCAACGACGGCCCGGTCACCTTCATCCTGGAGATGTAGCAGGCCGTTCAACGGTGGTGGTGCCTAAGGGGTACCGCCGTCGACAACTCGACTGAGAGCCGTGAACCACTAGCCCGACAGTCGCTCGAGCAAGCTCGCTGCAACGGCCTGCGAGAACCTGCTGCAGAGAGGGAAAACGGAGTTAGACGCGGATGAGGGCGCTCGTTGATGCCAGTGCGAACGGGGCGCGAGAGGGAACCACGGACAGTCGAGCTATGCGGGTGCCACGCTCTCTGGCCTTCCAAGCCGGGTAGTTGAAGGCTGCGCGCTAGTCCAGGCATCTGTAGGAGCGCGGAAGAAGCGGCGCAATAGCGTAAACACAAACATGCCATTAGCCAAGCAAGTTGACAATTTGCAAACGATGCACGACATGCCTCCGGGTTCGGTGACGACGCCGCAGCTGCTCACGACGGCGGCTGCGGCGCGCGTCGCCTCCTGTGGCCGCGCGACGGTGTGGCGGGCGATCCAGCGGGGCGAGCTCGAGGCGATCAGGCTCGGGCGACACGGCGACTACCGCATCCCGGCTGAAGCGCTCGACGCCTGGCTGCAACCGGCTACCCCGAACGAAGGAGCGAGGGCATGAAGCTGCGAGGACCGAGAGAGCTTCTCGACGCACGAGGCACGATCGGTGGGCCGACGTCGAGAAGGTCAACAACCGCTTGGAACAGGCCGCACTGACAACCGCGCGTGCCCTACAGGAGATCGCCGCGCACTGGGACGCGGTCTATGAAGCGATGCGCCGTGCAGAGAGTGACGACTCGGATCAGGAGCCCACATAGGGGACTGCCACACTTCTGACCGCGAGATGGTGAAGCGCGCTACGCGCCAGGTCGCGGACCAGGGTCACGCGCAGATCCCTTGAAGGTCTCGCGACTCGTCGCGGAGCACCTTCGATGCGTGTCGCACCTCAGAGGCGTCCCCACGAACCGCCTGAACGGCCAATTCCATGGCTGCACCGCTTGCGGCATGGTCAAAGCTTCGTCCCCGCGCGAGAGCCTGGCCATGCCGCGATGCCGTCTGCGATCATGGAAAGTTGTGGCTAAGACGAGAGCTAGCGGGGCGTGACGAGATGGCCGACGTCGATTCGCAACTCACCTCGACCGAAGACGAGAAGTACCTAGCGGATCGTAGGAGACGTCGCCATCGGGGTCGCCTCGTCGGATTTCTCGTGTGTGTGGCGCTCTGGGTGCTCAGCGTCGTTCCACTTGCACGCGAATCGATCGACGGGCGAGAAGGTGCGGCCGTCGTCGCTGTCTACCTGGCAGTGGCTGGCCTCAGCCTTGGGGTGGCGGCCGTGATCCGCGGCATCTACGCCTTGCTGAGAAAACAGCGGTTCTGGTCGCCGTGGGTGTTCCTGATCGCGGCCCTTCTCGCCGTAGCGGGCTACGCGATCCAGAGCGCCGGCGAGGAAGTGGTCCCTATCCCGGGCGCTCTGGGCGGAGTGGAGAGCCAAGTAGCAGACAGCGGCCGAGTGGCGAGCGGGGGAATGGCAGCGCCGGAGTAGCCACCACGTCCGGAGCCGCGCAGGCTGAGTCCTCCACCTTCGATTCCACTAGCTGTCTCAGCAGAAAGCTGAACTCGGCACACTCCCCCAGGGCATCGAAGCCATCAGGGAGGTAGAGCTATGCGAGGCAGAAGCGTCTGGGAGATCGGCGGGTTCATCGCGGGTGCCGTCCTGATCGTGTTCGGCGCCGTCGCCCTCTACATGGGAATCAACGGGTACCAGACGGTTGGCGACGAGCTCAGCAAGGAACAAATCGTCGGCGGATCGGACATG
>JACCWU010000112.1 GCA_013697465.1 Actinomycetota bacterium
CGATCCGGTGAATGGCGCCGACGACGACGGCAATGGCTTGGGCGACGACGCGACCGGCTGGGACTTCGTCTCGGACGACTCGAATCCCTTCGACGACAACGACCACGGCACGCATGTCTCGGGCACGATCGGGGCGGCCGGGGACAACGGTGTCGGTGTCGCCGGCGTGAACTGGGACGTGAAGATCATGGCGCTCAAGTTCCTCGACGCGACCGGCAACGGGAACACCGCCGACGCGATCGCCGCCACGCTGTATGCCGCCGACCACGGCGCTGCCGTGTCGAGCAACTCGTGGGGAGGAGGCCCCTTCGCCCAGGCGCTGCTCGACGCGATCGACTACGGCGCCTCTCGGGGAATGCTCTTCGTAGCTGCCGCGGGCAACGACGGGGCGAACAACGACTCGACAGCCACGTACCCGGCGAACTACGCCTCGGAGGCGATCGTCTCGGTCGCCGCCACCGACCACACGACCTGATCGCGTTCTTCTCCAACTACGGCGCGAAGACGGTCGACCTCGGCGCTCCGGGCGTGAACATCCTCTCGACCACGCCAGGGAACACGTACCAGTCCTTCAGCGGCACCTCCATGGCGACTCCGCACGTATCGGGAGTCGCCGCGCTTGGGAAGTCGCTCTTCCCGGGCGCTTCTCCGTACGCGCTCAAGGCCCTCCTGCTGGGCTCGGTCGACCCCAACGCCTCGCTGACCGGCAAGACACGGACGAACGGCCGGTTGAACGCGGCGAGTGCCGTGTCGTGCCTCGGCGAGCCCGAGGTCGTGCTCGAGGCTCCGGTCGGTGGGTTCAAAGCCTCGCTCGGCGAGCCGTTCGAGATATCCGTGATCGGCGCGAACTGCGCCGCTCCTGCCGGTCTCGGCAATGTGGCCGTGACCGTGAACGGAGCGACCGTCGCCATGTCTTCCGCAAGCCCTGACACCGGCCTCTATGCCGGGACCTTTACACCGACTGTCGAAGGGCCGGTGACCGTCACCGCCGTGGTCACCGTCGGCGCCGCGAGCGCAACGCAGACCGTGAACGGCACCGCAGCGCTCAACTACGCCTGTAGCGAGATCACCGATACCTGGGTGGACGTCACCCCCGGCACGAGGCTCACGACCGCCAGCAACTCGGACGACGCCTTCTCCACTCTCAACATCACCTTCCCGTTCAGCTTCTATGGGCAGACGTACACGACCGCGTACGTGTCCTCGAACGGGTTCCTGACCCTCGGCTCGAGCGCCGGCGCGGACACCCCCGGGAACGCTTCGATTCCGAATCCGGCCGCTCCCAACGGTGTCGTCGCCGCTTTCTGGGACGACCTCAATCCTGCGTCGGCCGGCGACGTCTACGCTGGGCTGACCGGAGCCGTGGGGTCGCGCGTGCTGCACGTCGAGTGGTTCAACGTCCCACACTTCACGCTCTTCGGCTCGAGCGGTCTCGCGACGTTCGAGATGTCGCTCTACGAGGCGAGTGGAGAGGTCCGCTACCGCTACCTCGACACCGACCTCGGGAATCCGAGCTGGAACGCAGGAGCATCGGCCACCGCCGGGATGGAGAAGGTGGACGGCTCGTTCGGCAAGGAGGTTTCCTTCAACCAGCCCACGCTGACGAACGGCAAGGCGATCAGCTGCCAGCTTGGCGTTCCTCCTCCGCCGCCTGCGCCGACTATCACGACGACCGCAGTGGACGACGCGACCCTGACGCAGGCGTACAACGAGACGCTCGTCGCTACCGGGGGCACTCCGCCGTACACGTGGTCGGTCAGCGCAGGAAGCCTGCCGCCCGGCCTCTCGCTCGATCCGGCCAGCGGCGCGCTCACCGGGACTCCGAGCGCCGCCGGGAGCTACTCATTTACTGCGCGCGTGCTCGACAGCCAGTCACAGTCGGACACGCAGGTGCTCTCGATCGCAGTCGCCGATCCTCTGGCGATCACCACGACAAGCCTGTCCGGGGGCACGGTCGGCCAGGCGTACTCGCAGACGGCCGCCGCGACCGGAGGTGCGACGCCGTACACGTGGTCGGTCTCCGTGGGCACCCTGCCGCCGGGGCTCGGGTTGAACTCTGGCACGGGTGCGATCTCCGGTACTCCGACGACAGAAGGCACGTATGCCTTCATGGTTCAGGCCGCCGACTCGGGCAACCCAGCGCGGACGGACACGCAGGCGCTTTCCATCTCGGTCGTGGGCGATCCGCCGACGATCGGGACGACGAGCCTCGCGGACGGGACGACGACGCAGCCGTACAGCCAGACGCTCGCCGCGACGGGTGGGAGCGGCGCTTACACCTGGTCCATCGCTACCGGCAGTCTTCCGCCGGGTCTGTCGCTCGACCCCTCGACGGGCGCCTTGAGCGGTACGCCGACCGCGACCGCGAGCTATGCCTTCACGGCGCAGGTCACCGACAACCTGTCCCAGTCCGACACACAGGCACTGTCGATCGCAGTCACCGATCCTCTGGCGATCACGACCACAAGCCTGTCCGGGGGCACGGTCGGCCAGGCGTACTCGCAGACGGTCGCCGCGACCGGAGGTGCGACGCCGTACACGTGGTCGGTCGCCTCGGGCGCCCTGCCGCCGGGTGTCGGGCTGAACTCGGGCACGGGCGCGATTTCCGGTACCCCGACGACCGCCGGAAGCTACGCCTTCACGC
>JACCWU010000121.1 GCA_013697465.1 Actinomycetota bacterium
GCCGAACGGTGACCACGTCGCCTCGCGGTATTTGCCGAGCAGCCGCTTCGAGCCGTCCTGCTGGACGACCCAGACTCCCGCATCGGAGGCGACGAGCAGCTTCCCGCTCGACGGCAGGGAGAAGAGAGCCGGCTGCGCCCGCTCGACGCCGACCGCCTCGCGGAGCTCGTCGATGACCGCCTGCCCGGGCGCACTGAACGCTGCGGCCACGGCTGCGAGGACGACGGCGAGAGCAACCGCCGGCCGCAGGCGCCGCGACGGGCGCTCGACCGGTTCCCGCTCGGCGAACGCCGACTGTGCGACGCGCCAGGCGCGCTCGCGGGCGTCGTGCTCGTCCGGGAGCTCGGTCCTCTCCAGCTCGGGCCTCATCGCTCGTCCGCCAGGGTGTCGAGGCCGCGACGGAGACGGGAGTTCACCGTTCCGCGGGGAAGATCGAGTGCCTCCGCGATCTCACCGGGGGTGAGCTCGAGCAGGTAGCGCATGACGATCACCGCTCGGTGCTCGGCGGAGAGCCGGGCGAGCGCGGCGAGAACGTCTCGACCGGGCGGGCCGCCGCTTTCCGGCGCGGGCAGGGACTCGGTGAGCTCGACCTCGGAGCGCAGCCGGCGCGCGCGCGTCCAGTCGATCGCGCGATTGACGACGATGCGGTGTAGCCACGGGCCGAACGGGCGCCGGCGGTCGAAGCGATCGAGCGCGCGAATCGCAGCGAGAAAGGACTCCTGGGCGATGTCCTCGGCGGCCTGCGCGTCGTGCGTGACGAGATAGGCGGCTCGGTGCGCGCGGGGCCAGTGCAGGCGGAAGAGGGCCTCGAGGTCGGAGACCGATCCCCGCTGCGCCCCGCGAACGCGAGCGCGCTCATCACGACCCGCGAGCATTGCGTGTCCAGACTACGACGGAACCTGCTCGGGAGGTCCATGCCCGGGATACGAACGCCGTCGAGCGAGAGGTCCCTGGACCTTTCCGGGCGTTCGCGGCGTATGAGCAGCATGGACAGGCGCGAGTTCCTGCTCGCCGCGGCGGCCGCTCCCGTCGCCTTTTCGTCCGCGCCCGGCGCTCTCGCCGCGCGCTCGAAGGGCTCGCCGGTCGCCCTCGTCACAGCGGATCTGGAGAGCCACGTCGTCGTGCTCGACCTCGATTCGGCACGTGTCGTCTCGCGGATCCGCACCGCGCCGGGACCGCGGGCGATCGAGCTCGTCGAGAGCAGATTCGCGCGGGCAGGGCTCGTGGCGCACACAGAGCACGGTGTGATCACCTTCATCGGGGTCGAGTCGTTCTCCGTTCGCTCGGAGCTCGCCGCGTTCGAAGCACCGCGGTACGTCAGCGCTCGTCCACGTGACCGCGCGCCCGGAACCACGCTCATCGCATACGTGACCGACTCCGTGAGCGAGGAGGTGGTGACGCTCGACGCACTGCGCGGCAAAGTGCTCTGGCGCACACGGGTGCCCGGCCCCGCTCGACACATCTCGGTCAGTGCAGACGGTAAGACCATCTGGACGGCGCTCGGCACCAAAGCAGAACGCGTCGCCGTCCTCGACGCCTCCGATGCTCGCCGGCCACGCCTCGAACGGACGATCCAGCCTCCCTTCCTCGCCCACGACGTCGTGTTCGCACCGGACGGCCGCCACGTTTGGGTCACGTCTGGGGCGGAGCGCCGAGTCGCGCTCTATCGGGGTGGGGTGCGCCGGCCCGTGCGGATTCTCGCCGCCGACGCACCACCGCAGCACGTCGCCTTCGCGCGGGGGAAGGCCTTCGTGGCAAGCGGCGACAACGGCACGGTCCGCCGCCATGGGCTCGACGGGGAGCTGATTCGCGAAGCTCGTGTCCCGCTCGGCTCGTTCAACGTCGCGTTCGGCGCCCGCCGTCTGGTGACGCCCTCGCTCGGCGAGGGAACCCTCACCGTCCTCGACTCGAACGGCCGCGTTCGCGCCGTTCGCCGTGTCGCCCGTGCGGCGCACGACGCCTGTGTCGTTACCTGAAGGAGGAACAGCCATGAAGCTAGTCGTCACATCGATCGCCGCCGCCTTCGCCGTCGCCGCGACGGTTGCCGCGGCGGGCGCGCACGCGAACGGATCGCCCTACTCGCCGGGGCTCGTGCAAGGCTCGGACGGCGTCCATACGTCAACCGCCCCCGTTCGCTACGTCGCGCTCGGCACGGAGAGATCTACGATCGTCGCGGCCATTCGCCTCCGCGGCGGCCGTGTCATGCGGAGCCGGATCCTCCGCGGGATCTGGGGCATCCCGATCGTCAGCTATGACGGATCGACCGGCGGGATCTCCGGAGACGGCCGCACGCTCGTCGTCGCCTCCTACGGTCCCCTGCCGGGAGAGCCCGGCACGACGAGCTTCACCGTTCTCGCGGCGAAGAGCTTCAAAAAGCTGCGCACGGTCAAGCTCGAGGGCGCATGGTCATACGACGCGATCTCGCCTGACGGCTCCCGGGTCTACCTGATCGAGCATCTCTCCGCCGGCCCGAATCCTCGGTATCGAGTTCGCGTGTTCGACCTCCGGGCCGGCCGGCTTCTCTCGCAGTCCGTGATCGACAAGGCTGCGAGCGAAGCGATCATGCGCGGCCAGCCCGCTACGAGAGCCTCGAGCGCTGACGGCCGCTGGGCGTACACCCTGTACGCGCGGCAGAAGCATGCTCCGTTCGTCCACGCACTCGACACCGCCAGGAGACAGGCCTACTGCATCGATCTCCCGCTCGACCTCGGCCAGCCACAGCAGATGGCTCTTCGCCTGAAGGTGGGCGCCGGCGGACGCGAGCTGATCGTGCGGAAGGGCGGCACCCGAGTCGCGACTATGAACACGAAGACGTTCGTCGTTCGAGCGGAAGAGAGCTAGTGGCGTCTTAAACGACGGCGGGCAGCGCCTCCGTAGCCTCCGCGATCTCGCGGGCCACTTCGACGGTGTCGCGGTTCGCGTCGTAGATCCGGAGCTGACGCTCGGCGCTCGATCCCCGCGCCAGGAGCTCGCTCACGCCTTCGAGCTCGCGCTCCGAACCCAGCTCGCGCGCGTGCGGCTCGATGACCGCGAGGGTCCGGCGGATGACGCGCGTGAGCGGCACACGGTTCCTACGCCCGCTCCCCAGGTCCATCACGGGCGCTTCGAGGCCATAGCGGGCGGCGAGCCACTTGTTCTCGCTCGTGAGGATCCGGTGGTAGGACGGGATCCTCTCGCCCGCGTCGAAGCGCTCGGACAGAAGCTTCACGAGCGCCTGGCAGTACGCCGCGATCGCGACGGCGTCCTCCACGCGGGTCACCGCGTCGCAGATGCGGATCTCCACGGTGCCGAGACGCGGGTGAAGCCGGATGTCCCACCAGATGTGCGTGTAGTCGGCGATGCAGCCCGAGCGCTCGAGCTGTCCCACGACCTCCGCATAGTCCGAGTAGTCGCGGAAGCGGGGCGGCGGCCCCGAGCGCGGGAACGCCGAGAACACCATCTGCCTGCTGGAAGCAAGCCCGGTGGGCTCTCCACGCCAGAACGGCGAGCTCGCGGACAATGCGAGCAGGGGCGCGAGCTGGGGTAGGAGCCCGTTGACGACTTGAATCGCCTTCTCGGGGTCGTCCACCGCGACGTGCACGTGCATCCCGAAGATCAGCTCGCGGCGGGCGATGTACTGCATCCGGTCGATTAGCGCCCGGTAGCGGTCCTTGGCGGTGATCCGCTGGCGCTCGAAGAGGCCGAACGGATGCGTCCCAGCCGAGCCGACGCGCAGCCCCTGCTCGCGCGCGATCCCGGTCACGAAGCCGCGCAGCTTGACGAGCTCGCGGTGGACGTCGCCGGCCGTGCGGCAGACCGGGGTCGTTATCTCGATCACCGATTGCATGAGCTCCGGGTTGATACGGGCCTCGAGCTCGTGGCCGCTCACCGCCGCGAGCATCGTCTCGATGTGCTGGACGAGGTCGAATGTCTCACCGTCGAGCAACTGGTACTCCTCTTCGACTCCGAGCGTGTACGGGTCGCTCTTTCCGAAGGTGTGGTCGAGCACGCTGCCCGTGTGGATGCCTCCCTTGCCCGTGATCGACGGCGGGAACGCCTGCTTGACCTCGTCCGTAGTCACGGGAGCACCGCCTCGGCCTCGATCTCGACCTTCCAGGCCGGGTCGAGGAGCGACGTGACGACGGTCGTGTTCGCGGGCCGGATGTCGGCGAACACCTCCCCGTGCGCGCGCCCGACCCCCTCGAAGTGAGCTGCGTCGGTGACGAACACACGCGTGCGGACGACGTTCTCCAATGCGGTACCGGCTCGGCCGAGCGCTTCACCGATGATCTCCAGACAGAGCCGCGCCTGCTCGTAGGCGTCGTCAGGCGGTGCGGAGCCGTCCGCCGGAATCGGCGCCGTGCCTGCCACGTACACCCGATCCCCGGCCACGACCGCCCGTGAGAAGCCGACGATCGACTCGTACGGCGAGTGACCCGAGATGAGGCGTCGTTCCATGAGGCGGCTAGTATCGCGCGGCTTGCGCGCCCTCCGCCAGATCGACGGCTGGCCGGTTCCCTTCGCGGTGGCCGGGCTCGTTACGCGAGAAGGGCGTGTCGAGACGCACGGGGACACGGGTCGCGCCCTCCGCCTCGCCTCGGTCTCCAAGCCCGTGGCCGCGCTTGCGCTGCTCGTGGCGGCTGAGGAGGGCGTCGTCGACCTCGACGAGCCGGCAGGCCCGCCGGGGTCCACGGTGCGGCACCTGCTCGCGCACGCCTCTGGGCTCCCGTTCGAGGGCGCGACGCCGATCGCGCTCCCCGGCCGGCGTAGGATCTATTCGAACGAAGGGTTCCGCGTTCTCGGCGAGCACCTGGCCACGCAGGCGCAGATGCCGTTCGCGGAGTACGTGCGCGCTGCGCTCTGCGAGCCGCTCGCTCTCGGCCTCGACCCGCGTGGCGATCCGGGCTCGGGCATGCACGCCTCGCTCGCGGACGTCCTCGTCCTGGGGCGCGAGCTGCTCTCACCCACGATCGTCGCAGGCGAGACGCTCGACGAGATGACGACCGTCCACTTCCCCGGCCTCTCGGGTGTTCTTCCCGACCACGGGCGCTTCGACCCGCTCGATTGGGGACTCGGGGTGCAGCTGAACACGAGACCCCCTTCGTGGATGGGAACGAGAGCCTCGGCGCACGCGTTCGGTCACTTCGGTGGGTCCGGGACGTTTCTCTGGGTCGATCCCGAGGTAGGTGTGGCCTTCGCCGCTCTCACGAATCGCGAGTTCGGAGATTGGGCGAAAGCCGCCTGGCCGACGCTGTCCGACGAGGTCCTGGTCGAGCTCGAGACGACCTTGTAACGATCAGTTACAAGGTGAGGCTGAGTCGAGCGGGTTGCCGTCAGTCGTCGGCGAAGAGCGGTCGGACGAGCTCCTCGAAGGTCGCCTCGTCGCAGCTCGCCACGAGGCACGGCGTCATGGCGGTGACCGTCGCGGTTCGGGGAACACCCATCGCCAGGGCGACCTCGCCGAAGTACTCGCCGGCGCGCAGGACGCGACGTCCTCCGAGCGATGTCTGCGAGACCGCGGCGATGCCGGAGAGAAGCACGAAGAAACGGTCGCCCGGCTCTCCCTCTCTGATGACGACGGTCCCGGCTGCGACCTCGTCCCGCTGCATCCGGTCGGCGAGCTTCGCAAGGGTCTCGCCGGGGAGAGTCGAGAGAAGCCCGACGCGCGCGAGCTCGGTGACGCTGGCCGGGACATGTCTCGGCGACACCGGGATACGGTATCGCGATGGGTGCGCTCGACGGCTGGCGGTTCTGTCCGCGCTGCGCGGTCGAGCTCTCGAACGACGCCGCGAAGGCGGGTTGCCCCTCCTGCGGCTCGACCTACTACGCCCAGTCGACGCCGGCCGTGTCGGCGCTGGTGAGCGACGGCGCGGGTCGCGTCCTGCTCGCCCGTCGCGCGCACGATCCGGACGCCGGTCTCTGGGACCTGCTCGGCGGGTTCCTCGAGGAGGGCGAACATCCTCTCGACGGCCTCCGACGTGAGCTGCTGGAGGAGACGGGCCTCGAGGTCGAGCCCGGTGAGTTTCTCGGGACGTTCATGGACACCTACGGCGAGGGCCCTCAGGTCGCGAGCGTGCTCAACCTCGTATGGGAGGCCCGGGTCGTGGCCGGCGAGCCGTCACCGGCCGACGACGTGTCCGAGCTTCGCTGGTTCCCGCGAGACGATCCTCCCCCTCCCGAGGAGTGCGCCTTCCGCTGGGTCGCCAAGTTCCTGTCTTCTCTCTCTGCCTAGGCCCAGAAAAACCCGAAGGGCCGGAAACCGCCCTTCGCCAGCTCAGAAAAACCCGAAGGGCCGGGTTGCCGGGCCCTTCGCCAGCTCAGAAATACCCGAAGGGCCGGGTTGCCCGGCCCTTCGGAGGGGAGGGGGAGGGGGAAGCCTCGAACAAACTTTGCGCAGACGCCTCCCTCCAGGATACGGACCCGGACGGAGGACCCGGTGGAAAGGGCGCGCGGGATTCTACGCAGCGAGCCCGAGCGTGCGTTCGAGCGAAGCCTTCGGTTGAGCCCCGACGGCTGCGGCTGCGGGGGCGCCGTCCTTGAACAGGATCATCGTCGGGATGGACATGACCCCGTACTTGACGGACAGGCCCTGCTCGTTGTCGATGTTGACCTTGACGAGCTTGAGCTCGTCCCCCCGCTCCTCGGCGATCTTCTCGAGCACGGGGGAGACGGCGTGGCACGGTCCGCACCACTCGGCCCAGAAGTCGACGAGCACGGGTGTCTCGGACTTGAGGACCTCTTCCTCGAAGGTCGCCTCGGTCACGTCGATAGCCATGTGTTCCTCTCTCTTTCGGATGGGGCTGCTTAGTGCCTAACGACGAAGAAACGTTTCATCTTCCCTCCGGGTATTCCCAGGAGCCGCGCTCCTTACACTGACCGCGTGGCGCCGATCTTCACACCTCTTCCGGACAAGCCCGACCACGACGCGCTCGAGCTCGCGATCCTCGACCGCTGGGAGAGCGAGAGCACGTTCGCCCAGCTCCGGGACAAGAACAACGGGGGGCCGCGGTTCAGCTTCATCGACGGGCCGATCACGGCGAACAACGCGATGGGCGTTCATCACGCTTGGGGGCGAACGCTCAAGGATGTGTTCCAGCGCTACAAGGCGCTCCGGGGTTTCGACGAGCGCTACCAGAACGGCTTCGACTGTCAGGGGCTCTGGGTCGAGGTCGAGGTCGAGAAGGCGCTTGGTCTCAACTCCAAGCGGGACATCGAGGAGTACGGCCTCGCCGAGTTTGCGGAGCGCTGCAAGGAACGGGTCGCTCACTTCGCCGAGGTGATCACGGACCAGTCCAAGCGCCTCGGAATGTGGATGGACTGGGACAACGACTACTACACGTTCTCGGACACGAACATCGAGTACATCTGGCGCTTCTTGAAGACGGTCCACGAGCGCGGCTGGCTGTACAAGGGGCACCGTTCGACGCAGTGGTGCCCCCGCTGCGGGACGTCGCTCTCGCAGCACGAGCAAGCGGGCGACGACAAGTACGCAGAGCTCGAGCATCCCTCGCTGTACGTGCGCTTCCCGCTCAAGAGCCGCGAGGACGAAGCGCTCGTCGTCTGGACGACGACTCCCTGGACGCTTCCCGCGAACGTTGCCGCCGCCGTCAATCCACTCGCGGATTACGGCCTGCTCGAGAACGGCGACTGGGTTGCCGTCGCTCTCTATCCGGATTCCACCTTCGTGCGCAGCGCGCTGGGTGCGGAGCTCGTCGGGCTGGAGTACGAAGGCCCGTTCGACGAGCTGCCGGCCCAGGCTGGCGTGACACACCGCGTGATCCCGTGGGAGGACGTGTCGCTGACGGAGGGGACCGGCATCGTCCACATCGCACCGGGTGCGGGCACGGAGGACTTCGAGCTCTCCCGCGTCCACGATCTCCCCGTGCTCGCCCCGATCGACGACGCGGGACGCATGGTGTCGGGGTACGGCCAGCTCGAAGGCATGTCGACGAGCGAGGTCGAGGGCTCGGTCGTGGAGTGGCTCTCCGAGCGAGGCCTGCTCGTCGAGGCGGGTCGCAACACGCACCGCTACCCGATCTGCTGGCGCTGCGGGACTCCGCTTGTCTTCCGCGTCGTCGACGACTGGTTCATCTCGTGCGCCGAGCTTCGGCAGCCGCTGCTCGACGCGAACGCGACCGTCGAGTGGACGCCGCCGCAGTACGGCAAGCGCATGGACGACTGGCTGCGCAACATGGACGACTGGAACATCTCGCGCAAGCGCTACTTCGGTCTGCCACTCCCCCTCTATCCCTGCACGTGCGGGAAGCTGAACGTCGTCGGCTCGAGAGCGGAGCTCGAGGAGCGCGCGGTCTCCGGTCTCGACGAGCTTCAGGAGCTGCACCGGCCGTGGATCGACGAGGTGCGAATCCGTTGCGAAGAGTGCGAGCGCGAGGTCGAGCGGATACCGGAGGTTGGCGACGCCTGGCTCGACGCCGGGATCGTCCCCTTCTCGACCCTCGGGTGGCAGAACCCCGAGTGGAGACCGGGGGGCTACGCGAACGGCGCTTCGACCGGCTTGTCCGGCGCGGACCTCCCGGATCACGCGTACTGGGAGAAGTGGTACCCGGCCGACTGGGTGTCGGAGAGCCGCGAGCAGATCCGGCTCTGGTTCTACTCGCAGTGCTTCATGTCGGTGACGCTCGTCGGCAGGTCGCCGTACCGGCGGGTGCTCGCATACGAGCGCGTTCGCGACGAGACCGGCCGGGAGATGCACAAGTCGTGGGGAAACGCGATCGAGGCCAACGAGGCGTTCTCCCGTATGGGCGCCGACATCGTCCGCTGGCTCTTCTCCGCCCAGGCGCCGAGCCAGAACGTCAACTTCGGGTACGGGCCGGCGGACGAGGTCCGGCGCCGCCTGCTGACGCTCTGGAACTCGGTCAAGTTCCTGGTGGACTACGCGAACATCGGAGCATGGAGCCCGGCATACGGAGCTCTCGAGCACGGGCCGTCCGGCGAGCTCGATCCACTCGACCGCTGGCTCGTGGCTCGGACGAGATCGCTGGTGGAGGAGGCCACGGTCGCGTACGAGAGCTGGTCCACCCCCGCCGTCGTTCGGACGTTCGAGGCGTTTGTCGAGGACGTCTCGAACTGGTACATCCGCCGCTCGAGACGCCGCTTCTGGGACGGCGACGAGACCGCATTCGGGGTCCTTTGGTTCGCGCTCGTACAGGGCCTGCGGGTCGTCTCTCCGCTGATGCCATTTCTGGCGGATCATCTCTGGCGGGAGCTGACGGAGCCGGCCGAGGGTGCGCCGGCTTCGGTCTTCCTCGCCGGCTGGCCCGAGCCGGCTGCGCCGGACACTGCGCTCCTCGCCGAGGTGACGGACGTGCGCCGTGTCGTCGATCTCGGGCGCCAGGCGCGGGCGGCGGCGGGCATCAAGCTCCGCCAGCCGCTGCGCGCCCTCGTCGTCGAGGGAGCGGCGCTCGCGCACGGGCACGCGGATGAGATCGCGGAGGAGCTGCGCGTCAAGGACGTCTCGTTCGGCATGGTCGACTCGAGCGAGCTCCGCGTGAAGCCGAACCTCCGCGTGCTCGGGCCGAAGCTCGGCCGCGAGCTCGTCACCGTGAAGTCCGCGCTCGAGTCCGGCGACTTCGAGGAGCTACCGGGCGGGGGGTTTCGCGCGGCGGGCCATGAGCTGGGTGCGGACGAGGTGCTCGTCGAGCGGCGCGGCAAGGAAGGGTTCGCCGTCGCGTCCGCGGACAGCGTCACCGTCGCGCTCGACACGCGGCTGGACGACGAGCTCGTGCGGAAGGGCCGTGTCTACGACCTCATCCACACCGTCAACACCATGCGCAAGGAGACCGGACTCGAGCTGACCGACCGGATCGATCTCACCGTCGCGGAAGCCGATGCCGACCTGCTCACCTTCGCGGACTGGATCGCCCGCGAGACGCTCGCGGTCTCGGTCGAGGCGGCCGGTTCGGCGCTCCGTGTCGAGAAAGCGGAGTGAGGGAGCTCGAGCAGCTCCTTCGTCGCGCGTACGACGCCTTCAATAGGCGCGACATCGAGGTGGCACTGGCGCTCATGCATCACGACGTCGACTGGCCGAATGCGATGGAAGGCGGGCGTGAGCACGGCCACGAGGCGGTTCGCGGGTACTGGACACGTCAGTTCGGTCTCATCGACTCCCATGTCGAGCCCCAGCGTTTCGATACCGACGAGAAGAATCGCGTCGTAGTCGACGTCCTCCAGATCGTCCGGAGCACCTCTGGCGACGTACTGTCGGATCGCCACGTCCAACACATCTACACGCTTCGCGATGGGCTCATCGTCCGGATGGACGTCGCAGACACCCAGCCGTCCCTCGACGGCAGTTTGTCTTGACCCGTCTCGGTCGTATGCTCCGGTTGTGAGGCAGTGCCCGCAATGTGGAGGCGCAACGGTGGCGCGCTATCGCTACTGCCCCTGGTGCGCAGCGCCGCAGCGGAAGAAGCTCGTCGAATTCTTCGTCGGCGTCGACCAGGACGCGGGCCGGGCGATCCGCGTATCCCGCTACCTCCCCGAGCGGCGCGTTCGCTTCAGCGTCTGGGACGAGAACGGTAGGGCGCGCGCGGCGGTCTCGCTCGACGAGGAGGAGGCCGCGAGGCTCGCCGCGTTCGTCGCGCCGCCGCCCGAGCGGCGGCCGAGCGTCCTCGACGATTTGCGCGCCCTCGTTCGGCGCTGAGCGACATCTGTGTAGCGGACTCCGGTGAAAGCGTCGCCCAGGACGGAGATCGCAAGCGCCGCGGCCGGTAG
>JACCWU010000143.1 GCA_013697465.1 Actinomycetota bacterium
GAAGTTGAACGCGAAGGACGCGATCAGAAGCGGCGCAGACGCGACGAGGAGCAGCGGCAGCGTCACGCGCTTGAACACCTGAAAGCGGCCCGCGCCGTCGACGCGCGCTGCTTCCGTCAGCTCCTCCGGCACCGCCTGGAGTGCGGCTGTGCAGACGAGGAACCAGTAGGGGAAGCCGATCCAGATGTTGACGAGAAGCGCGGAGACCTTGGCCCACGTCGGGTCGAAGAGCCAGGGGATGCTCGTGCCGAGGGCCTCGTTCACGACTCCGAACTCGTCGTTCAGGAGTCCGCGCCAAACGAGCACCGCGAGGAACGCGGGAACCGCGAAGGGCAGGACGAGCAACGCGCGCTGGACGCGCTGGAGCTTGAGACCGGGCTTGTTCAGCGAGATCGCCAGGAAGAGCCCGATCACGAACTGGATGAGGACGGAGAGCAGGGCGTACGAGAAGGTCCACACGAACACGCGCAGGAACGGCTGACGGACGAGCGGGTCGGTCAGGATCGTCGAGAAGTTCTCGAAGCCGACGTAGGTCTTCCACCCCGGCTCGATCGCCTCGCCGGTCGCGACGGCGTACGAGCCGTCCCCGTTGTCCGTGAACACCGCACCCGTCTCGATGTTCGTGAACGTGTCCGTCGTCTCGTCGTAAGTGAGCGTGGGCTCGAGCTCGATCGCCAGGGTCAAGCCCTCGGCGCGGACGAACGAGTCCTCGCCGGCGGGAATGACGAGCGCAGCGAGCTCCGCGTCGACGCCGGCGAGATCGGCTCCCTGAACCAGCTCGTAGCCCTCGGCGGCAGTGATCGTGCCCACCTGGATCGTGACGTCTTCGGGCGGGAGCGCCTCGAGACCGTCCTCGGTGCCGACGTACGGCGTGCCCGTTACGTCGTCGGCGAGCAGGAGAACGAGCTCGCCGTCCTTCGTCGCGGGTGCGGCGGTGTACGTCTTCCCGTCGGCGGGCGCGACGAGAGACGTCTCCTGGATCGCGCCTATCGCCTCTTCCTTCGAGAGGTTGTGGCCCGTCGACCAGTTCGTAAATGCGATGTTGACGTTCGAGACGATCGGGACGACGACGAACGCGACGAGAAAGACCGTCCCCGGGATCAGGAACTTGAGCGGTATGAACCGCCGGTCGGGCACGAGGTAGACAGCGTCGATCAGCAGGGTGGCGCCGCCGATGACGAGCGCCGCGATCCACTTGTCGTCCGCCAGAAGCACGCCGATCGCCCAGACCGCGAGCGCGTTGACCGCGCCCAAGAGGACGAGCTTGATGATCAGGCCGACCGTGCCGGAGAAGAACCCGACCGCTCGCGCGATGAGCGACGGTGGCGGGATCACCGGCTCGGCCGACTGGGCTGCGATGGAGGCGCTGGTCACCGGGGGTGGAGTCCTCGGTTAGAGAGAGGGCGCAGCTGACGCCGCGCCCTCTCCCATTCGGTCTTCGATTAGCCGATCTTCTGGGCGATGCTCTTCTGAGCGCCGACGAAGGACTTCCGGGCGGCAATTGCTCCTGCCCCCTTCGTCGAACGTGCCCACGCAGCGCCGAGGTCCTGCCAGACGCTGGCCATCTGCGGGATGTTCGGCATCGGCACGCCGCCGACCGACGCCTTGCCGAACGCCTTCAGGTCCTTGTCCTTGACCTGCGCGCCGGCGACCGTGTTGGCCGGGAAGCGACCGTTCGAGAGCGCAAGCGCGAGCTGCGAGGCTGGCCGCATCATGTAGTTCGCGACCAGGTCCTTCGCGAGGCTCTCGACGCCGTGCGCGGACGAGAACTTCGTCACCATGAAGCCCTGTACGCCGAGGAACGGCGTCGAGCGGAGGCCGGGCACGATCTGTGGGAAGCCGGAGATCGCGTACTTGACGCCCGACTTCTGGACGTCGCCGAGGAACCAAGGACCGGTGATGTAGTAGGCGACCTTGCCCTTCGTGAACAGGTCACGGCCGGTGTCCCAGGCAACCTGCGAGCGGATCAGGCCTTCCGTGTTCCACTTGTCGATGAGCTTCGCGTTCCTCAGGAACTTGGGGTTCGCGAGGCCGATGTCGGAGGGATCGAGATTGCCTGCCTTGTTGGTGCCGAAGATGTAGCCGCCGAGCCCGGAGAAGAACGGGTACATGTGGTACGCGTCGCCTCCTGCACCCTGCTGGACGGCCAGGCCGACCGGGGCCTTCGTCTTCTTCTTCGCCGCGAGCGCCTGCCGCTCGAGGTCGGCGAACGAGGTCGGCACCTTCGCGAGCTTCGTGTTCGTGAAGAGCGCGACGTTCTCGAGCGCAACGGGTGCACCGAACAGCTTCTTGATCGCCGTCCCGTACGAGAACGAGTTGAGCGCGTAGGCCGGGAACTGCTTCTTGGTCGCGGCCGACGGTGAGAGCGGAACGATCGAGCCGTTCGCCGACAGCTCGCCGATCCAGTCGTGCGCGCCGACGATGACGTCGGGCGCGGTGTCGGCTGCGACCGTGGTCATCTGCGAACGGATGCTGCCGAAGTCCTTCTGTACGACCTGGACGGTGACGCCTTTCGAGGCGGCCCAGGCGTTGGCGACCTGCGTGACCGCGGGGACGCGGTCTGCGTCCGCCCAGATCACGAGCTTTGCGGACTGGTTGGTGGCGGATGTGCCCGCCGAGGCTGCGACGGCCGCAAGCGCCGCCACTACCAGCCCGGCTACGACCCGCAACCTGCGAGAAATCGACATCGACATGCCCTCCTTGAGGAACGTGGACGCTGCACCGTATGAAAGATGTTTCATCTCCATGAAACGGGCGCCGGGGAGCTTAACGCGACTTCGGGAAATCGTCAAGCACAAGATCAGCATTTAAGGGGTTGGCATCCGGACGCTCGCTCGACTATCTTTTCTTCCTCGTGAAAACGATCCCGATCGAAATCACCGATGGCCAGCCTTAGAGACGTCGCCGAGCGCGCCGGCGTTAGCGTCGCGACGGCGTCTCGCGTCGCCAGCGGGTCGGCGGTCGTCCGCCCGGAGACGCGCGGCCGGGTCGAGACGGCGATGCGCGACCTCCTCTACGTGGCGCCCAGCCGGGCCGAGCCCTCGGGCGCGGTGGGCCTCTTCGTGCCCGAGTTCGGAAACCCGGTGTTCGCCGCGCTCGCGGAGGCGATGGAGACGCACGCCGCCCGCGCCGGGCTCGCCACGATCCTCTGCAACACCCACGGCTCCGCACAGCGGGAGCTCGACTACGTTCGCATGCTTCTCGAGCGGCGTGTCGAGGGGATGGTCTTCATCTCCGCCGAGATCACCGACGTCCGCGGAGAGCACTCGCACTACGCGCAGCTCCTCGAGCGAGGCGCGCGGCTCGTCTTCGTGAACGGAGGCTCCGAGCAGCTCGAGGTGACCTCCGTGGGCGTGGACGAACGCGCGGCCGGCCGCATCGCCACCGAGCACCTGATCGGCCTCGGCCACGAGCGCATCGGCTTCGTCGCCGGGCGACCGTACGCCCACCCCACGCGGGAGAAGACGCTCGGCCGCCTCGACGCTCTTCGCGCCGCGGGCCTCACGGACGGCCTCGTTGCGCACGCGGAGTTCAGCGTCCCCGGCGGACGGGAAGCTCTGCGAGAGCTCCTCTCGAAGCCGGACAGCGAGCGCCCGAGTGGGGTGATCTGCTCGAGCGATCTGATGGCGATCGGCGCGGTGCAAGAGGCTTTTGCGCACGGGTTGCGCGTGCCCGAGGACCTCTCCGTCGTCGGCTTCGACGGCATCGAGGCCGCCGCGTGGACGCAACCGCCTCTCACGACAGTCGAGCAGCCGATCGACGAGATCGCCCGGACAGCCGTGGCGGCGCTCCGGGCGCAGGTCGAGCACCCCTTGGAGCGGCAGCCGAGCTACGTGTTCCGCCCGCGGCTTCGCGTCGGCGGTACGACCGCTCCGCCAGGCTAGGCGCGAGCGGAATCCGCAAGATGCAGATTCCGCTCGCGCGAAAATCCCTGAAGCCGGCTGCTGCGCAGCCGGGCCGCTGCGATTCACATCAACATCTGGTGGCGAGCGCACGCTCGACGTCGTAGAAGTCGGAGAACGGCTCGAAGGGCACGTTCCTCGAGGCGAGGTGGGAGGCGAGGCCGTCGCGGGCGAAGACGCGCGCCGCGGTGAGCGCGACACAGCGGTCGGAGACGCCGTCGCCGACGTAGACGAACTCGCCGAGCGAGGCGATGTCGGCGCGCTTGCAGGGCTCCCCGCAGACTGAGCAGGGCTCGTGGCTTCGGAACCGAACGCGCCAGCCGTCCGGCCGGGGATCGAGGCGGTTCGCCACGACGTCGAGCTCGAGACCCTCGCGTTCGACGATCGGCTCGATCAGCTCGTGGAAGCCGCTCGACACGATCAGCGGACGTCGTTTCCGCGCGAAGGCGGAAAAACCCGGGCGTACGCGGACGTTCTCCCGTACCCACGCGACGACCTCGGCGAGTGGCGCCCGGACTGTCTCGAACTCCATGGCGATGACACCGTTGAGAGTCAGCTCGCGGCCGAGGTGCTTCTCCGCTTCGTCGTAGATCTGCTCATCGCCGAACTCGAGGAGCACCAGGTGGAGCCCGTCCACCTCGGTCACGGTTCCGTCCCAGTCGACGACGACTTGCACGCGGTCAGGCTCCCGATCCCACGGTCTGGCGCAACGGGCCGAGGTCCGGGTGCTCCAGGACGACGACGTCCCCCTCGCCGAGCCCGTCCACTCTCCCTGCTGACGGGCCTACGAGAACGTCGCCCGGAAAGAGCGCTGTCCCCTCCGCCGCGAGATTTCGAGCAGCATCCCAGTCGAAGTCGGGAAAGGGCCGGACAAGGCGCTCCGCTCCGTCGACCCGCACGCTTGCCTCCGCCGGCCCGAGGTCGAGCTCGTCGAGCGTGACTACGACAGGGGCGAGCCCGAGTGCGAAGTCCCGGTCCTTCGGGGGTGTCGCTCCCGGGGCGCGCCAATCCGCGCAGAGCGTGAATCCGGCGAGCGCGCCCTCGGCCCCCACCACCGCCGCCAATCGGGCGAGCAGCGTGAGACTTTGCAACTGATCGTTAGAAGCGCTCCAGTGCCGGACGATCTCGGCTTCTGGTCCCAGGATCGCGGCCGGATTGGCGAACTCGAACGACGTCTGGCTGTCGAACACGCGCACCGCAGGCGGGTGGAGCACCGGAGCGAGCAACCGGACGCCGTCGAGCGGGTAGACCGCGTGCTCGCGAGCCGAGCCGCCGCCGCTGAAGAACGTCTGCAGCGTCTGGGCCGCAAGATGGACGACGTGCTCGCCCTCGACTCGGCCCACCCACCCGCGTTCCATCGGGTGCTCGAGCGGGTGGAACATGCAGAGCCGCATGCGCCGCCCTGAGCGGCCTACGCCGCCGGGGGCTGGTACGAGACCGCGTCGGCCTTCCGAAGCGCTTCCAGCGTCTCGTCGACCGTCAGCAGCACCGTCGTCTCGAAGGAGCTCAACGCGCCTCCCCCGCTTATCGCCAACGCAGCTGCGGCCATCGACACGTTGTCAGGAGCCTCCCACAGGTTGTAACCGTCGTGTGCACCGAACCCGTACCAGAACCCGTGGAGCTTCCCGCCCACGGACTCGATGTAGGACTGGGCTGCGTGGCGCCGGTCTTCCGGGTTCCGGATCATGCGAGCCCAGGTCTCCGGCGTGTAGCTGAACTTCGAGAGGTACATCGGCATGACAACTCCTCGCGTCGTGGGCCACTGTTCCAGCCCAGCAGTCTGACGTGGAGTGGTCGCGGTGTCGACGTCTCACGGCTCGGTGTGGACGACGACGTCGGCGATCCCCGGCACGGCGCTCCGCACACGCTCCTCGACCGCGCTCGCCTGGACATGCGCCTCCGCGAGGGACGTCTCGCCGCCGACGGCCAGCGTGAGGAAGGCGACGATCCCCTCGTCCGTTCTGACGAAACGGAGCTCCCGTGGCGGTGCGCCCGTCTCGTCGCGTACCGCGCGCTCGACCGCCGTCTCGTCGACGGCGATCTCTTCGCCCGCCGCTACCTCCTTGAACGGCTCGAGATGCGTCCGCACGTCCCGGACC
>JACCWU010000169.1 GCA_013697465.1 Actinomycetota bacterium
GCCGAACACGACACACCGAACCCCTGCCGCCAGAGCCCGTCTCGCCACCTCGCCGGGCGCCTTGCCTTCCGCGGTCGTGTCGTCGACCGTGCCCTCCCCGGTGACGACGAGATCGGCCCGCCCGAGGTGCGCGTCGAAGCGGAGCAGATCGAGCACCGCAGGCGCACCCGCGACGAGCTCGGCGCCTAGGGCGGCGAAAGCCGCGCCGAGGCCCCCGGCAGCTCCGGAGCCGGGAAGCTCGGCGAAGGGACGCAGCTCGTCAATGCCGCGGAGGCGCTCTTCCAGGAGCTCGACGTCCTTCGGAGACGCTCCCTTCTGCGGCCCGAAGAGCCTCGCCGCGTCGGCGAGCCGCGTTCGCACGTCGACGAGCGCAACCGTCGCGAGCGGGAGTTCCGCCAGGACTTCGCGCATCCCGGCGCCACCGTCCACGGTGGCCGAGCCGCCGAGCGCCACGACGAGCGAGGCCGGGCGCTCGTCCAGCGCGGCGAGAACGAGCTCGCCCAGACCCCGGCTCGACGCCCGGAGCGGGTCGAGCTCCGCCGGCGCAAGGAGAGGCAGTCCGATGGCCGCCGCAGCCTCGACGACCGCTCGCCCGTCGGGCAGAACGAGCCAGCGCGAAGAGATCGCTCGTCCGAGCGGATCTGGAACACGAGCATGGCGCCACTCTCCGCCGAGCGCGTTCCGGAGCACCTCCGTCGTCCCTTCGCCGCCATCTGCGACAGGCAGCTCGGTGGCTGCCACTCCCGCGTCGCGGAATCCTCGAGCGAGCGCAGCCGCGGCCGCGTCGGCGTCGAGAACGCCTTTGAGGCTAGCGGGAGAGAGGAGCGGCCTCAGGTGCCGGCTCCGGCTCCGGCTTCGGCTCGATCTCGCCGGACATCTCGCGAACGCCCTCAGCGGCGTTCTCAGCCGACTCGCCCTCGTCGTCCATGCGCCGCAGAACGGCGAGCGAGATGCCCTCCCGGGCGAGTGCGAGCAGCCCGAGCGCGACCCCGCACACCATCTCGATCGCCTGCAACGCGAGCCCGAAGGCGAAGCCGGTCGCGTATGGCACCCCATAGTTCCTGAGCGGAACTGCAACGGCGGCCTGCACCAGCCCGACGTTTCCCGGCCAGAGCGGCACGATCGTAGCGACGTTCATGAGCACGAGCACGAGGCCGGCGGCGGGGAACGCCGCGTCGATGCCGAAGGCCTGCATCGTCGCCCAGACAGCGAGTAGCTGCATCAACCATCCGAGGCACTGGAGCAGGATCGCGCCAGCGAGCGGCACCGGGGCGTTCAGCACCGAGAGTCCCTGTCGCGCCATGACAAGTACGCGCCGGACCGATCCCATGCTCTCGAGAACCATCGGCCGGTGCCGGCGGCGCGCGCCGAGCCAGGCGACGGTGAAGAGGGCGAATCCGACTCCGACGGCGGCAAGAGTGGCCACGACCGCCCAGTGCGGAACCTCCGCGGCGACGAGCACCCAGGCTACGAGAATCGTGGCCGGCACGAGATCGAAGAGGCGGTGGGCGATGACGGTCCCCACGAGCGCGGCGGTCGTCCCGGAGGGCGCGTCCGGAAGATGCCTGCGTAGCGTCGCCACGCGGGCGAGCTCACCGAGGCGGCCGGGAAGCGCAGCATTCGCGATCAGGCCGACGCCGAACGAGGAGAGGACGTGGATGAGCGGCGGCTGGTGCCGCGCCGGAAGGGCCTGCGCGATCGTCAGCCGCCACGAGAGGGCGCGAAAGAGCGTGGACACCACGTTGAGGAAGAACGCCAGCACGATCCAGCTCCAGGCGACCAGCCGGAAGGCGTCCGCCACGCTGCCCCAGTCCGGCCCGCGCCACCAGACGAGGGCGAGCGCCACCGCGATCAGGGCGACCATGGTCGCCGCCTGCGTCCACGCACTCCTCAGGACTCGGGCCGTCACGCCGCCTTTGCCCGGCCGCTCGTGAGGCCGGTCACGTGCTCATAGACGGCCACGAGGCGCGAGGCGATCCCGGGCCACGAGTAGCGCTCGACCGCAATTCGCCGCGCCTCTTCCCCCAGCTGCTCCCGGCGAGGCTCGTCTTCGACGAGGCCGCAGATGGCATCGGCGAGTGCCACCGGGTCGCCGGGCGGAACCGCGACCGACGCGGACGGCTCGAGCACCTCGCGGTAGCCGGGGATGTCGGACGCGACCGCAGGGAGCGCGCATGCGAACGCTCGCGTGAGCACCATGCCGAAGCTCTCCTGCCCGAGCGAGGGAGCGACGAGCGCCTTTGCGCGAAGCAGCGTGTCGGTCAGCGTTTCCTGGCTGAGAAAGCCGACGATGTCGATTCCGGCGTCGGGCACGCGCAGGCGGGTCAGGAGCAGCCGGACCGCGAGCGGATCCGCTCCCGCGACCGTCAGCCTGAGCCCCGATCGGCGCTGAATCTCGGGCCAGGCCGCCAGCAGCACCTGAAGACCCTTGCGCGACTCCTGCCGGCCCGCGAAGACGATCCGGTGCTCACGTCCGCGGGCGGGGGCCGACTCCGGAACGAGCACGCCGTTCGGGATGACCTCGTACTCGCCCGGGAGCCAGCGTGCCTGCGACTCCCGGGCGCGCTCCGACACCGCGATCCGGTGGTCCAGTCGGTCGGCGAGGAATCCCCACGCAGGCCGGCAGAACCTCATCCAGCCGAGCTCGCCCGAGGCGTGAAACGTCCCGACCATGGGCGTCCGCCCCAGGACCAACGCGGAGACGCAGATGGCCGGTGTCATAGGCTCGTGGAGATGGAGGACGTCGAAGCGCTCGCGGGTGAGAGCTCTCCGAATCCGCGCGAAGGTGCGGGGAGAGAGGACGATGTTAGGAAGCGAGCCGTTGGCCGGGACGATCACCGAGCGGCCGACGGGAATGACGTTGGCAGGCGGATCTCCGTGCCGTCCCACCCTCGGGTGCAAGACCCGTGTGAACTGACCCGGCGGGTCGTTGCCCATGATCAGCCGCACCTCGTGACCGAGGCCTTCGAGAGCCGCCGCCTGCATCTCGGCATGCTCGACGACCGCTCCCCAGAAAGACCACGAGAACGGGACGACGATCCCGATCTTCACACGCGGAGCCTAGATGATCGACCACGCCGCCTCGCGCGCGCCACCAGCGGCGGCGGCAACCCGTGGCCGTCGCTCATCGCGGGCGATACGCTCTGGGAGATGCGTCTCGACGGTATCCACCACGTGACGTGCATCACGGCGGACGCCCCGCGAAACGTGGACTTCTACACCCGAGTGCTCGGGCTCCGGCTCGTCAAGAAGACGGTGAATCAGGACGATCCGACCGTCTACCACCTCTTCTACGCGGACGAGAAGGGCTCTCCCGGAAGCGACATCACGTTCTTCGAGTACCCCGGCGTGCGCCGCGGACAGGCGGGCGCGGGGATGGTTCACACGGTCGTGTGGCGCGTCGCGTCCGAGGAGTCCCTGGACTTCTGGGCGCGGAGGCTTGCGCCCGAGGCATCCGTCCTCGAGCGGAGCGACGACGCTCTCGGGTTCGAGGACCCGGAAGGCCTGCGCCACGAGCTCACGGTCGCACAGGTTCCCGACGAGCCGCTCACGGCGGAGCATCCCGAGATCCCGGTCGAGCTCGCGCTTCAAGGCTTCCACGAAGTCCGGGCTTTCGCGGCCGATCCCGATTCGAGCCGGTCCTTCCTGGAGGAGGCTCTCGGCTTCGTCCCGATCGAGAGTGACGTCTGGGAGATTCGGGGCGAGACTCGGGGCGGCAGCTACGCGTACGGTCCAGCCCCCGGGCCAGGCAGCGGTGGAGCGGGAACGGTGCACCACGTCGCCTGGGCTTCGACGATGGAGGAGCACGAGGGCTGGCGGGCGCGGGTCGAGGCCGCGGGCCTGCGGCCGACGCCCGTGATCGACCGCTTCTGGTTTCGCTCGATCTACTTCCGCGAGCCGAGCGGCGTTCTCTTCGAGATCGCGACGCTCGGACCGGGCTTCGCGGTGGACGAGGACCCGGAGCACCTCGGCGAGTCGCTCGTCCTCCCACCGGCTTTCGAGCACCTGCGCGACCAGATCGAGCCAGCGCTCACGCCGCTCGAGATTCTCGCAGAGACGCAGCGCCGCTGACGAGAGCTCGCCGATCGTAGACCTCGGAACGGGCGGCGATCGTCTCCGCCGCGGCTGACACATGCCGTGCCGGTTAGTCGTTTGAGCCGGCTTTGGATCTGAGCGCTCTGCCTCTCGATGGCGGCGGCGGCGAGCTCGCGCTTCGTCATCTTCGACCTGCCCTCGATGGCCAACTTGCCGGCGCGCTTGGCCAACTCGCCGACCTTGAGCTCGTCGAGCTCGGATCCGTTGCGGCGCGCCGACCGAGATTCGCCACCCGGCGCAGCCTCGATCGCCTCGCGCGTGCGCTTGACGAGGGAGCAAGACGCGGGTGCGAAAGAGCGCCGCGTCGTCGAGCGCGACGAGCAGGTCCGAGCCTGCTTGTTTGACCGTCGCGCCCGCGGGTATGCCGAGCGCTACCGACAACACGACCGAAAGGACGCGACATGGCCCAGATGACCACCCCCAAGGCGCTCTTCGAGCACGAACTCAAGGACATGTACTACGCGGAGAAGACCGTCGAGAAGATGCTCCCCAAGCTCGCGAGCGAGGCGACGAGCCCCGAGCTCACCAAGGCCTTCAAGCACCACCTCGGGGAGACCAAGCAGCAGATCAAGAATCTCGAGCGCGTGTTCTCTCAGATCGGCAAGAGGGCCGAGGGTGAGAAGTGCCCGGGCATCGAGGGGCTCAAGACCGAGCACGACGAGTTCATGCAGGAGAACGACCCGTCGACGGAAATGCGCGACGTGTTCCTGACCGGAGCCGCAGCTCGCACCGAGCACTACGAGATCGCCGCCTACACCGGGCTCGTCTCGATGGCGCGGACGCTCGGCGAGACAGACGCGGCCAGGCTCCTAACGGAGAACCTTCGCCAGGAGAAGGAAGCGCTCAAGAAGGTCGAGACGATCTCGAAGAGCCTGCTCAAGGCGCAGAAGACGAACGGGAGCCGCTCGAATGGCTCGCGCCGAACGACCTCTCGGAGCGGCACGAGCACCGCTGGACGCAAGGCGACGACTCGCAGGACCTCGAGATAAAACCTGCTGCACTTTTTTTCTCACCGCGAGGGACCCTTCTCGGGACCCTCGCGGTGAGCCCGGCTGCCTGATGTGGCCCGTCGCGGGTGGCCGAGGTATTCGCTCGCCGACGCAACCGTCTGTTCCGCGAGCCAGGTCACGAGCCCGTGCATTCCGCGCCGGGCGGCGACGTAGCGCTGGCGCTCGGCTCCGTTGTCCGCGAGTAGCGCGCGGGCCGTGAGAAGCGCCCAGCCCACCCTCAGCCGCTCGGCACTAGGCTCGAGCGCAGTCAGTAGCCTCGAGATGCGATGGCGGGTCTCCTCGGGCTCGCCCGTCTCGAGGTCGACCATGTTGCCACGGGTGCCGTACCGGGCGGCGCGCCAGGCATTTTCCGCGATACGCCCGGTGTCGTGCACCGGCAGCGGCTCTCCGGCGTCGAAGCGGCCGGCGAGCCACGTCACGAGGCTCTGGATCACGGCTGCC
>JACCWU010000171.1 GCA_013697465.1 Actinomycetota bacterium
CCCCTCCACCACGCTCATGGGCCAAACGTCGGCCCATGAGCGCGCGCTGGATCGACCTCCTCGACCCGACCCGCGAGGAGCTCCTCGCCGCACTGCCGACCGGAGTCGATCCCGATGTCGTGGAGACGCTCGCAGCCGCGCCTGGCGGCGAGCACACCCGGCCGCTGCTCGAGAGCCACGGCGCATACGTGCTCGGGGTCTTCCTCGGTGCCCAACCGGCGCCGGAGGACGATCGGATCGTGTACCGGGAGGTTGACGTCGTCGCGACTCCGGGCCTCGTCGTCACAGTGCGGAAGACGCCCGAGAAAGGGGCGCCGTGGCATCCTGAACCGCTGGAGACGGCAGCCGCGCGAGGCGCATCCGTCGGAGAGCTGCTGTTTCGCCTCCTCGACGACGTTGCAGCGTCCTTCCTCGACGTGGTGGTCGCCGTCGACGCCGAGATCGACGAGCTCGAGGATCACATCGAGGACTGGCCCAGCCCGATGGTGCGCAGACGGCTCGGCGGCCTGCGGCACGACCTCCTGCATGCACGAAGAACAGTCGGCGCGATGCGGGGCGCCGTGCGACGGATCGTGGACAAGCGCCTCGACATCGGTGACGAGAGGCTCTTTCCCGAATCGGTCGAGCGCATGATCGCGGACACGTACGAGACGCTCGTCCGCGCCGGCGAGGAGCTCGAGGTGGCCCGGGATCTGCTCGCGAGCGCTCGCGACTACCACCAGTCGGTCATCACCGAGCGGCAGAACGACATCAGCAAGACGCTCACGGTTATCGCCTCGCTCGTGCTCGTTCCGACGCTGATCGTCGGGTTCTACGGGCAGAACTTCGACGAGGTGTTCGGCAAGGGCTACTGGACGCTTGGCGTCTCGACAGGCCTCATCGTCGCGTCGACGATCGTGCAGCTCGCGCTCTTCCGCTGGCGTCGCTGGATCTGAGCTCAGGCGTAGCGAGTCGCGACGAGGGGCAGAGGTCTTCGAGCACGCAGACCTCGCACTCGGGGCTACGGGCATCGCAGACCCGGCGTCCGTGCCAGATGAGCAGGTGCGGGAAGCGCGCCCAGTCCGGTCGAGGCACGACGCGCTGCAGATCTCGCTCGATCTTCACCGGGTCGTCCGCACGCGTCAACCCGAGGCGTTGCGAGAGCCGCCGCACGTGCGTGTCGACGACGATGCCCTGTGCGTGGCCGAGCTCGGCGGCCACCACATTCGCCGTCTTGCGCGCGACCCCGGGCAGCGTGACGAGCTCTGCGAGCGTACGCGGCACGACACCGTCGAACCGCTCCAGCAGGACGTACATCGTTCCTCGGATCGCCTTCGCCTTCTGCCGGAAGAAGCCGGTCGCGTAGATGTCGCGCTCGAGCTCCTCCTGCGGCACCTGGAGATAGTCCTCGGGCCGTCGGTACTTCAGAAAGAGACGTTCGGTGACACGGTTGACGTTCGTGTCCGTCGTCTGGGCCGACAGCATGACGGAGACGAGAAGCTCGAGCGGGGAGCGGAAGCGAAGCGCAATCTCGGCGTCCGCGTGCTCCGCGGCGAGCCGCTCGACGATCGGCACGATCCGCTCGCGCCGCCGACCGAGGCCGCGCCGTCGCGCCTCGCGGACGTAGCTACGCGCCACTCTGCGCCAGGCGCTGGCTTTCGAAGTAGGCGCTGGTCTCGTCGGGATCCGGCGGATCGAGCAGCCAGCCGATCAGCTCCTCGGAGCTCGGCGCAGCGGAACGGATTCGCGCGACCGCCTGCTCCACGTCGTACTCCGTGCGTCGGAGCTCCACCGTCGGGCCGAGGAGCGCCCAGAACGCACCACGTCGGCCCTCGTAGGGGCTTCCGACGCTTCCTGCGTTCACCACGCGCAGGCCACCCGGAAGCGTCCGGTCGAACTGCACGTGCGTATGACCGCAGAGGAGGACGTCCGCATCCACCTCGCCGATCAACTCGACGACGACCTCGTCCGGCGTGACGCGGGTGAAGACCGGCTCGTCGGCAGTGGGGATCGCGTGACAGAACAGCGTACGACCGAGGCCGTCGATCTCGAGGTCGACGGTGAGCGGCCAGGAAGCCAGCTCGGCAAGGCGCCCCGATCCGAGACGGTCCCGATCGGCAACCCAATCGCGTCCGTACTCCTCGACGCCGTCGAGCACGAGCCGGTCGGCGTTCCCACGCAGGAACCGAACCCCCGGAAGGCTCGTCAGGCGGTCGAAGACCTCCGAAGGGAACGGCCCCGCAACCACGTCGCCGCCGCAGACGATCGCGTCCACACCTTGCTGACCGATCTCGGCGAGCACCGCCTCGAGCGCGGGCAGGTTCCCGTGGATGTCGTTGAGTACCGCAACCCGCACTCGACGAAAGCTAGCGCTCCGCGTGCACGAGCAGTCGCGGCCCGGCGCAGACGACGTCGAGCGCCGGGCAGCCCGCGCAGACGTACTCGCTCGGAGTCGGACGGAAGTCGCCAGCGCGGATACGGGCAATCGCCTCCGAGAGCTTGGTCTCGAGCGCAGCGACGTCGCCGGCGGAGAATGCTGCGCTGACGACGTCGTCGGGAGCCTCCAGGAACTGGTAGACGACCTCGACCTCGTCGGCGCCGTCGCGGAGGCACGCGAGCGCGTACACGAGGCGTTGCAGGCCGTAGTCCGCGTCGACGATCGCCGACGGAGTGGCGCCCTCGAGCGCGTTCGACTTGTAGTCGACGACGAGCGCGCTCCCGTTCTCGCGCCAGAGGACGTCGAGCCGGCCGTGGAGAAGGACTCCGTCGTGCTCGAAGGCGAAGGGGCGCTCGGGGCG
Source organism: Actinomycetota bacterium (assembly GCA_013697465.1). Lineage (GTDB taxonomy): Bacteria > Actinomycetota > Thermoleophilia > Gaiellales > Gaiellaceae > GMQP-bins7. The sequence continues at coordinate 2,778 of JACCWU010000171.1, forward strand.
CGCGCCTTGGAGCCGTGCCAGCCGCGTGGCGAGATCGGACCGGCAGTACGCCTCGACGAGAGCGGCGATGCGATCGAGCTCGGTAGAGGTCGCGGCGGGATACCACTCCCGCACGGTGGCATCGAGCTCGGCCCGCGGGGGCGCCACCGGATTCGCCAGCGGGACGAGCTCGAGCAGCCGATGCACCGCGTCGCCGAGCTCCGTGGGGGCGAGCTCTCCCCCGGTCTCGCGGACAGCCGTCGAAGTCGCAACCGGAGCCATCCCGGCCACCCGCTCGGCGAAGTAGCGATACGAGCAGCGCCCGAACAGGGCGAGCGCACTGTACGAAAGCCGGCGCACGTCGTGGATCGGAGGCGTCGGGAGCGGGTCGAACGGAGCGAGCTCGATACTGACGGCACCGAGTCCGACCGGAAGCTCGCCGAAGAGCGCGAGCTGTCCCTCTTCCGCATCTGGAATCTCGACCGCCGGCTCGGAGAGCGGCGCGTAGCGGTCGACCCGCAAGAGAAAGCGTGCGTCGCCGCGCTCGACCTCGATCGGATCGTCTTTCGCCTCCGCGACGCTTTCGCTAGCGCCGAGTCGCTCCAGCACCCAGCCCATCGGCGTCTCCCGATCCGCCGCCCGATCGAGATCGACCGCACCGGAGACGAGCAGCCGGTCTATCGCCCGCGTCATCGCGACGTAGTACAGACGAAGTCGCTCGGCCCGCCCCTGAACGCGCTCGGCCTCGCGAACCTCGTCGAAGCCGAAGACGGGGCGGCGGTCGCCGCGCGTCGGATGCACCATCCGGAATCCGAAGCGGCCGTCCGAGAGCGCCACGATCTCGTCGCCTCCTCGCGGCCCTCCGACGTCGCGCCCCGCGTCCGCGACGATCACGACCTTGAACTCGAGACCCTTCGCGCCGTGGATCGTGAGGAGGCGCACGGCGTTCGCCCCCTCCTCCTCTGCGACGGCCTCGAGCTGATTCGCCCCCAGAGCTTCCTGGTCGCGCACGAAACGGACGAAGCCGGCGATGTCTCCTCCGCGCACCGCTTCGTACTCTCGCGCAAGCCGCCCGAGCTTTCGCAGGTTGGCGAACCGGCGTGTGCCGTCCCACCGGGCGAGCACCGCGAGGTCGTAGTCGTGCTCGGAGAGGATCTGCTCGCACAGACGCTCGAGCCCCCACCGCGTCGACGCTCGGACGAGCCGCTCGTAGCGCTGGAGGAACGCGCGCAGCAGCTGCTGCTCGCGCTCGGAGACGCCCTCCGGCAAGCCGCGCTCCAGCGCGGTGAAGAGCGGTCGCCTGGGAGCGGCTCGGCGAAGCAGCACAAGGCAGTCGTTCGACACCCCGACGAACGGCGACGCGAGCACGGTCGCCAGAGCGACGTCGTCGTAGCGGTTGTGGAGGAGGCGCAGGTACGAGAGCAGATCCGTGACCTGCTGCTGGCCGAAGTACCCGCGCCCGGTCGCCCGAAACGTGGGCAACCCGACCCGGCGCAGCTCCTCCTCGTAGCGCTCCGCGTCGGTGCCGGCCGCGAAGAGGACGACGATCTCGCCGGGCAGCGCGTCGCCCGCGTCCACGAGCTCGCGCACCCTCGCCGCGATCGCCCGCGCCTCCCCCTTGCGCCAGTGCTCGCCGGTGTCGCGGTAGCTCGTCTTGTCCGTGACGAGGAGCTCGACCGGGTGGCCGAACACCGGGTCCGGGAACTCGGCCGAAGCCGCGAGCGGCTGGAACTCCTCTCCGAAGGCTCCGGCGAACAGGTGGTTCACCGCCGCGAGCACTTGTGGCCGAGAGCGGTAGTTGCTCCGCAGGGTGAGCAGGTTCGACGCTTGCTCCCGACGCTCTCGGAACACCTCGACGTCGGCGTGGCGGAACCCGTAGATCGACTGGAACTCGTCGCCGACGGTGAAGACCTCGGTCAGCTCCGGGTGGGCGACGAGATCGATCAGCTCGCATTGCAGCAGGTTCGTGTCCTGGAACTCGTCGACCATCACGAGTCGGAATCGAGCCTGCATCGACTCCCGCACGCGAATGTCGTCGCGAAGGAGGTCTCTCGCAGCGAGCTGGAGATCTTCGAAGTCGACGACCGACTCGCGACGCTTCGAAGCCGCGTACTCCTCCGCGAAGCGCTGGAGCAGCTCCTGGAGAAGGTCGCGATCGGCGGCGGCGAGCTCTTCGAGCGCGGCGAGCTCGAGCGCCTTGCGCGCATGCTCGTACGACGCCGCGCGCGCGCCCCGGCTCTGGAGCGCAGCCAGATCGACGACGCGCTCGGGGAGTGTGCCTTCGCCGGCGAGACGCAGAGCCTCCGTCGCATTGCTGCGTTGGGTTGCGGTCGCGTCTTCGTCCTGCACGAGACATGCAGCCTCGCGGCGGAGATCTCCGAGCGCCTCGTCGAAGCTCGGCCGGGCGCCAAGCTCGAGAACGAGCTCGCGACCCGCCGAGCGCAACGTCTCGTAGACACCGATGAGCATCCGCCGGAGACCGACTGCCCGGTACGTGGCGAGCAGGCGGAGACGCTCGGGCTCGCCGTTCGAGCAGAAGATCTCGAGCGCGCGCTCGAAGGCCTCTCCTCGGAGGACGGCCGCCCCCGCGTCGTCGAGCTCGCGGAAGCGGGGATCGAGCCCAACGCTGAACGGATGCGCCTTCAGCAAGCGGTTACAGAAGCCGTGGATGGTCGAGATCCAGGCGCCGTCGAGCTCGCGCGCGAGATCCGGTCGCTCTCGCGCGACGAGTGCAGAGCGGATCCGGCTCCGCAGCTCGCCGGCGGCTTTCCGCGTGTAGGTGATGACGAGGATTGACTCGACGTCGAGACCGCGTTCGCAGACCGCGCGGACGTACCGCTCGACGAGAACGGACGTCTTGCCGGTCCCGGCACCCGCGGAGACGAACGTGTTCCCGGTCGCTTCGACCGCTTCGAGTTGTTCGTCGTTCAGGTTCGTCGCAGTCTCGGTGACCGTCATGACCGAGGAACCCTGCAAATCGTCCAGAGGTCGCACCAGGAGGGGCAGCCGTCGCCTTTCGGGTCGTGCTGCACGTCTCCGACGCGGATTCGCTGCGCAAACTCCCCAGCGCGCTCTCGCGCAGTCTCCGTCTGTGCCCAAAACTCGTCGTCGTCGAGGTAGTCGTCCTTCGCAAAGCCCGGAAGGTCGTCTCGCGCCGAGTCGCGGAGTATCCCCCGCGTCAAGCGCTTGCCGGCGAGGGCACGGTAGACGCCGCCGAGCGGCTCCAACCCGACGAGGTCGCGAAGAGCGAGCACGTAGAGCGGGATCTGGAGGCGAAGCTCCCGATCGATGTCGCGGGCGGAGTGAGCTCCTTTGCCCGACTTGTAGTCCTGGACGATCCCGCGGGCGCTCCACGGATCGACGTCGATGCGGTCGATCTTTCCCGAGAGCGAGAGGCCCTCTCCCAGCGGCAGCCCACGCTGGAGCTCCGGTGCGGCGCGGTCCGAGCCGAAGGCGACCTCGAGCCGGCGAGGCTCGAAGGCAAGCCCGGAGGCGGCTTCGTCGCGGATGAAGCCCTCCAGGTCGGCGAGCAGCGTCTGCCGCAGCTCCGCCCGCTGCAGATCCGTGAGGTCGAGACGGACACCCGACTCCAGCGCGTCGTCGAGACAGCGTCGCATGAGATCGAGCGCAGCCTCGACGTTCTCCGGCGTCACGCGTTCTGCACCGAGCTCCTTCGGCAGCGTGGAGTAGAAGCGGTTGAGCGTCGTGTGGACGACCTGACCGCGCAGCATCGGGTCCGGCTCCGCGTCGATCGTCTTCGGGTCGATGATCCGCTCGACGAGCCAGGCGGAAGAGCAGTCGGCGAACCGCTCGAGCTCGGTCGCGGAGAAGACGGTCCGCTCGCCGAGCCATCCGAGCACACCGGGACTACGGAGCTCCGTGGGCCGATCGAAAGCGACGCGGGCACGGTCGAGACGTCGCGTCCAGCCGTTCGCGGCCGCGAGCGCGGATGCGCTCTCGACGTCGTCGACCGTGAGGCGCGCGAGCGCGCGCAGACGGTCGCGCTCGCCCGGCGCCGCCTCGAGAGCCCAGGTGAGGCTCGACAACGGCCGGCGCACGGTGTTGCGGGCGACCTCACCGGGATCGAACAGCGCGCGCACGTCGTCCCAGAACGAGCTCGGTTCGCGTGGAACGCCTTCGTCGGACGCCGCTTCGCGGACGAGAACCAGCCGGCGAGCGGCCCGCGTGCACGCCGTGTACAGGAGGTAGCGGTCGCGCGCCACCGAGTCAGCGCGCTCGAGGCGGCCGCCGAGCTTCTTTCGCGTGTCGTCGTCGAGGAAGGGCGACGGACGGTCACGCCGCGGGAAGCTTCCCTCCTCGAGCCCGAGGAGAACGACGACGTCGAAGAGTCGCGTCCGCGCGCGCCCGTAGTCGAGAACGGCGACGTATCCTTTCTCTCCCGCGGCAACCGGACGAACGGTGGTCCGCTCGAGCGCAGCGACCACGTCGTCGGGGGGCAGCGGAGTGCCGTCGAGGCTCGCGAAGAGCGCGAGCTCTTCCAGCGACCGTGCGGCCGCCTGGTAGGCGCGGGCGTCCGCGCGAGCGTCGTCGACTGTCGGCGGGGAGTCGAGCCCCCACGCATTTCGCTCCATCGTGCGGATCAGCTCGCGGGCGGCGGCCACCGGGTCCGGCGTCGTCCGTAGCTGGTTCAGTGCCGGCAGCGGTGCGCCGCGAAGACGTTCGCTCTCCTCTTCCACGCGAGCAGGGTCTGCGATCGCGCGACCGCGGAGACGGCCTTCGACGAAGTCGACTGACCGCCGCTCGAGCCCCGAGAACGGCGAGCGAAGGAACGTGAACAGCTCGCCCCGGCGGCCGGAGAGCCACGCGAAGCGGAGGAGACCGAGCAGCGCACGTCCGAATGCCGTGTCCACAAGCCGCCCGTCCTGCTCCACGGAGAACGGAATACCGAGCGGAGGGAGAACGGAGTCGAGCGTCGTACGCCAGCGCTCGACGGAGTCACAGACGATGCCGATTCGCTCGGCGGGCGTGCCCGAGCGCAGGAACGGAAGGAGCTCCGCGGCCACGAGCTCGACCGTCCCGCGCGCCCCCGCGCCCTCGAGGAACCGGATCGCGCCATCGAGTGACGCCTCACGGTCGGGGTCGTCGGAGAAGAGCTCGCGCTCGAGATGGGAGAGCGCCGGTGGCACAGGACGCGTCCCCGACGGATGCAGCTCTTCGATCGCGCCGGCGGCGAGCCGAGCGAGATCCTCGACGGTGCGCTCGAGCGATGCGAAGGCAGCGCGCCCAGGCTCGTACGGGATCGAAACAGTGACCTCGGCGCGCGCGGCGAGCCCTTCGAGCAGCGCCCATTCCGCGCCGGTCAGGTCCTCGAAGCCGTACGCGAAGACGGGCTCGTCGTGCCACGCGTCGAGATCGGAGGCGAGCCGCTCGGCCGCGTGCCGCCGGAGCGCGTCGCGATCCCAGAGGCCGAGTCGGTCGAGCTCCTCACGATAGGCGCGCCCGAGACGTCCGAGATCGCCCTCGAGCTGTTCCGGCTCGAGCAATGCCGACTCGACCTCGCCGAGAACCGAGACGAGTGAGTCGGCGAAGCCGCCGGAGCTCGCGGATCGACCCAGGCCGTCGAGAGAGGTGTGCTCGATCGCGCGCCGGACCGCCAACGCGCGCACGGACTCCGACGCGACCGCGCGGGCGCCCGCGCCGCCGGTGGCGATGTCCCGGAAGAGGTCGTCGAAGGTCCCGATCCTGCCCGCAAGCAGAGCCGGACGGCGACGAAGCAGGTCACGCTCAACGCGTTCGACATCCCCGCGGGTCGGCACAACGAGCCACGGATCGCGCTCGAGCACTGCGAGATAGCGCTCGAGGAGCAGCGCGACCTTGCCGGCATGGGCCGGCCCCACGACGAGCGAGAGCGCCATTCGCCCATCGTAGTCTTGGGTTCCGACGCGCTTTCGTACGCGCCCCCGACAGTTGGCGCAAACAGCGAGAAAAGGGGTCAAGGTCTCGGGCGTTGCATTCTCGGTGCAACAAACGAGACCTGACCCCAGGTTTGGCCCCGGGTTTGCGCCTACGCGACCGCAGACTTCGGCCGCCGACCCCTCCGGGCCGCGGCCTGACCCGGCATCTTGCCGGCGCAGCTGTCGCAGAGATCCGCCTGCTTGGAACCACGGCGCGCGTCGTTGAAATTGACGCGCATGACGGCGCCCTTTCCCTCTTCGACTTCGTTGCTGCAATTGTCACAGACGAGGATCGTCTTTCGAGCCACTATTGCCTCCTTGACTTCGCTCGCTTCGCGACCGAAGACTAAAAAATCGACAAGTAAAATGCAACAGAAAAGATTGTCGAGCCTTTCTAGCCATGATCCTACTCAGTAGGATCATGGCATGGACACCATGGTGGTGCTCGAGGGCGATCAGACGGGACAGGAGCTCCTCGAGGAGGCGCTGCGAGTGCTAACGCCTGAGATCGTCGGTCGAGAGCTCGAGCTTCTCCGTTTCGACCTCTCGCTCGAGAACCGGCGCGCCACCAAGAACGCCGTCGTCTTCGCCGCCGCTGCAGCCGTGCGCAAGCACGGTTTCGGGCTCAAGGCGGCGACGATCACGCCTGAGCAAGCCGGAGATGTGGGTTCGCCGAACCGCATCCTGCGCGAGGAGATCGGTGGCAAGGTCATCGTTCGCACCGGACGGCGCATTCCGGGGATCGTTCCGCTCGGCGGAGTCCACTCCCCCATCTCGGTCGTCCGCATGGCCGTCGGCGACGCGTACGGCGCGAAGGAATGGCGCGAAGGAGAGGGAGACGATGAAGTCGCCCTGCGCACGGAGCGCATCGAGCGTCGCATCTGCCACGCTGTCGCCGAATTCGCCTTTCGGCAGGCAGAACGAATGGACGCGAAGGTTTTCGGGGGCCCGAAATACACGGTGAGCCCGGTCTACGAGGGAATGCTGAAGGAGGAGATGGACGAGGCGGCCGGTAGGCATCCGGACATTCCATACGAGCCGCAGCTCATCGATGCGACGTTCGCGCTGCTCATCTCGTCGAGCGGTGCGCCGATGGTCATCCCCGCCCTGAACCGCGACGGCGACATCCTCTCCGATCTCGTTCTTCCGCTGTTCGGCTCGATCGCAGGCTCCGAGTCGCTTCTCGTCGCATTCGGCGACGACTACATCCCGAGCGCGTTGATCGCAGAGGCGGCACACGGAACCGCTCCCGCGCTCGAGGGAAAGGACGTCGCGAACCCGATGGCGATGATTCTCGCGGGCGCCGCGCTCCTCTCCCATGCCGAGGACGAGAAGGCTCAGGACGCGGGGCGCGCGATCCGCGAGGCATGCCTCGAGGCGGTGGCGGATGGCGTCCGCACCGCCGATCTCGGCGGTCATGCGGGGACGCGCGAGTTCACGGACGAGGTGATCCGGCGCACGACGTCGAAGCTCGACGTCTGGGCCTCGCTCTGAGTCTGAGCGCAGCTGCCACAGGAGTGATGGAGAGCAGCGCCAAGGCCGCGCAGGGCCGTCTTCAGGGATTTTCGCGCGACCGGAATCCGCGCGAGTGGATTCCGGTCTTGCGCATTGAAAGGGCTATCCAATTCCTTCAGGAACGTCGGCCGAATAGAGTTCGCGTCCGCCATGCGAGTCGCGGTCCCGAAGGAGACGGCTGCGGGCGAGCGTCGCGTGGCGCTCGTCCCCGAAACCGTCTCGAAGCTCACGAGCAGCGGCTTCGAGATCCGAGTCGAGCGTGGAGCTGGAGAGTCCGCCGGATTTCCGGATGCGGACTACGAGGCCGCAGGAGGAGAGCTGGCTGACGCCGACGGACTCCTCGTCGGGGCCAACGCGGTCGCGCGCGTCGCGAGGCCATCCCCCGAGGAAGTCGCGAAGATGGCGTCCGGCACAGTCCTCATCGGTTTTTTGCAGCCGCTGACCGACGCGGACGGCATTGCGCGACTCCGCGAGCAGGGGGTGGTCGCCTTCGCGATGGAGTCGATTCCGCGAATCACCCGGGCTCAGTCGATGGATGCGCTTTCGTCGCAGGCCACAGTCGCCGGATACAAAGCGGTGCTGCTCGCCGCCGACCGCGTTCCCAAGCTCTTCCCCATGCTGATGACCGCCGCCGGCACGATCGCGCCCGTCCGGGCGCTCGTGATCGGGGCAGGAGTCGCCGGGCTGCAGGCAATCGCCACCGCCCGCCGGCTCGGCGCCGTCGTGTCGGGGTTCGACGTCCGGCCCGCAGTCAAGGAGCAGGTGGAGAGCCTCGGCGCGGCATTCCTCGATCTCGGTGTCAGCACCGAGGAGACCGAGGGCGGCTACGCACGCGAGCTGACGCCCGAGGAGCAGGAGCGCCAGCAGGCGGCGCTCGAGCAGCGCATTCCGGACTTCGACGTCGTCGTCACCACCGCAGCGGTACCGGGGCGGCCTGCTCCGAAGCTCATCCCTGCGACCGCGGTCGAGCGGATGCGACCCGGCTCGGTGATCGTCGATCTCGCGGCAGAGACGGGCGGGAACTGCGAGCTCACCGTCCCCGGCGAGATCGTCGAGCACCGCGGCGTGACGATCGACGGAACGACGAACCTCCCGTCGCTGATGGCCTTCCACGCGAGTCAGCTCTACTCGAGGAACGTCGCAGCGCTCCTGCAGCACCTCGCACCGAACGGTGACCTGAAGCTGGACTGGGACGACGAGATCACTGCGGGCGCCTGCGTTACACGAGCGGAGACAGGCACGTGACGGATCTCTCTCTCGTTCTCGAGCTGACGATCCTCGTGCTCGCGGCGTTTCTGGGCTTCGAGGTGATCTCGAAGGTCCCGACGATGCTCCACACCCCGCTGATGTCCGGAGCGAACTTCATCCACGGCATCGTCATCGTGGGCGCGATCATCGTCCTCGGAGGCGCGGACGATGCGTTCACGAAGGTCGCGGGATTTGCGGCTCTGGTGCTCGCAACCGCGAACGTCGTCGGCGGCTGGTTCGTGACCGACCGCATGCTCGGAATGTTCAAGCGGCGGCCGGAGCCGAAGCGGGAGAAGCGCGAGTGATCTCCGATCCCGACGTCACCGCCCTCCTCTATCTCGTCACGATCGTCTGCTTCATCGTCGCGCTCCGGTTCCTGTCGTCGCCGAAGCACGCCCGCAAGGGGAACTGGGTAGGCGGAGCAGGGATGCTCGTCGCGATCGGCACGACGCTGCTTCTCGAAGGCATCGAGAACTGGGTTCTGATCGTCGTCGGCCTCGCGATCGGGACCGTGGTCGGGGTCGTCGGGGCGCGGAACGTCCGCATGACCGCGATGCCGCAGATGGTCGCGATCTTCAACGGTGTAGGCGGAGGAGCGGCAGCGCTCGTCGCGCTCGCCGAGTGGCACACGACGCTCGACCCGGCCGGCGACGAGACCGTGTCCATCGTCCTCTCCGCGCTCATCGGCTCGATCTCGTTCGCGGGCTCGGCGGTCGCGTTCGCAAAGCTGCAGGAGCTGGTCAGCGGGCGTCCGATCGTGTACCCGGCCCAGAACGTGGTCAACGCGCTCGTGGTCCTTGGGGCCGCCGGGCTGGGGATTGCGGCGATCGCCGGGTTGGACGGCGAGTGGGTCCTGCTCGCTTTGATCGGACTCGCGCTCGTCTTCGGCGTCATGTTCGTGCTCCCGATCGGAGGCGCGGACATGCCGGTGGTCATTTCACTGCTGAACGCGTTCACCGGGCTGGCGGCTTCGGCGACAGGGTTCGTGCTCGACTCGACCGTCCTGATCGTTTCCGGGATGCTCGTGGGAGCGGCGGGGACGCTTCTGACGCTCCTCATGGCCAAGGCGATGAACCGCTCGGTCGCGAACGTGCTCTTCGGCGCCTTCGGCCAAGTGCAGGCGGGCGTCGGCCAGGCGCGCACCGACGACGGTCGCACGGTGCGCGCGACGACGCCGGAGGACGTCGCCGTCCAGCTCTCCTTCGCGCGCAAGGTGATCGTCGTTCCGGGGTACGGGATGGCCGTCGCTCAGGCGCAGCACGACGTCCGCCAGCTCGCCGAGGTGCTCGAGGAGCGCGGCGTGGACGTCGAGTACGCCATTCATCCCGTGGCCGGCCGCATGCCGGGTCACATGAACGTGCTTCTCGCGGAAGCAAATGTTCCGTACACGCAGCTTCACGAGATGGACGAGATCAACCCCGAGTTCCCGCAGACCGACGTCGCGCTCGTCATCGGCGCCAACGACGTGACGAACCCCGCCGCCCGCAGCGATCCGGCGAGCCCGATCTACGGCATGCCGATCCTCGACGTCGACAAGGCGGCGAGCATCGTCGTCCTCAAGCGCTCGATGCGGCCCGGGTTCGCGGGGATCGACAACGAGCTCTACCTCGATCCCAAGGCGACGATGCTGTTCGGCGACGCCAAGGAGTCCGTCGTGAAGCTCATCTCCGCCGTTAAAGCGTCGTAGGCAGGTTGCGCTGGTGGTCCCGGTCTTCGGCGTCGCTGACGTCGAGCGGGCGGTGTCGCCGAACGAGGCGTACGACGCCGTCCGCGACGCGTTCATCGCGCACGCGCGGGGAGAGTGGTCGATGCCGCCGAAGGTCTACGTGACGAACTATCCAGCCGGTGATTTCCGCGCGATGCCGGCGATCGGCGGGGGGCACGCGCTCCTCAAGTGGGTGACGTCGTTTCCGGGCAACCCGGCCCGGGGGCTTCCGACCGTGACCGGCCTCGTGCTCCTCTCGGACGCCGAGGATGGACGCCTGCTCGCCATGCTCGACGCGGGTGCGGTGACTGCTCTCCGGACGGCTGCCGCCGCGGTGCTCGCAGCCGACACGCTTTGCCGGCAGGACGCGTCGTCGTACGCCGTCGTCGGCTGCGGCGTCAACGGCGCCGAGACGGTGCGGATGCTCGTGGCGCGCGGCAACTCTCCGCTCGTCTGGGACGTCGACGAGGGTCGTCGCCGCAAGGTCGCCGAGCGCCTCGGAGCCGAGGTTGCGCCGAGCGCGGCCGACGCATTGGCGTCCGACGTCGTGATCACGGTGACGCCCGGCTCCACGGTCCTCTACCCGCCCGGTTCGCTCCAGCGCGGCCAGCACGTCTCGCTGATGGGCGCCGACGGTCCAAGCAAGGCCGAGGTCGCGGTCGACGAGCTCGCGCGAGCGCGCGTCTTCTGCGACGACTGGGAGCAGGCGAGCCACGGCGGCGAGCTCGCCGCGGCCGTCGAACCAGGCGTCATCGCGCGGGCGGACGTCACCGAGCTCGGTGCAGTACTGACCGGGGCTGCACCTGGGCGACTATCCGACGAGGAGCTCACGCTCTTCGACTCGACTGGGCTGGCGATACAGGACCTGGCGATCACCAAGGTCGCACTCGGAAAGGCGGACGCGCTCGACCTACAGCACCTTGACGTCTGAAGG
>JACCWU010000172.1 GCA_013697465.1 Actinomycetota bacterium
GCAGGTAGCGCTCGGCGAGCAGGATCGGCACACCGAAGACGACGAGCGTCACACCGTGCCCGAGACCCCACCACGCGCCGAGCCGCGCTGCCGAGCGCGCAGCGCGCTCGCGGCCCGAGGCGACGAGCGTTGTCATGGCCGCGATGTGGTCGGGATCGGTGGCGTGCCGAAGTCCGAGAAGGACCGCGACGAGCAGCACGACGGCGATCGAGGCGCTTTCGGAAAGGCCTGCGAGCCAGTCGTCGAGCCCGAACATGTGCCTGGTTCGCTCGACGAGCGAGATCGGTTCGGCGCGCTCTACAAGACGCCGGGGAGCGCCTTCGCCGTGATGACGAGCCCCACGGCGAGGATGAGCACGGCGCTTACGGCGGGCAGAGCCTGCACGACGCGGCCGTTCAGGGACAGACGGCTGAACGCCCGCCGTGCGTAGACGGCCACGAGCCCGATCGCGGTGATCGTCGCGGCGAGACCCACGCTGAAGGCGAGGATGAGTGCGAGCCCGAGTCCGATCCGGTGCAATGCGATGGCGCTCAGGAGCACGACGAGGGCGGAGGGACACGGCAGAAGCCCGGCGGCGATACCCACGCCGAGTATGCCCTTCGAGGTGAGCGCATCGTGGTCGTGCGAGTGACCATGGTCGTGGTGGTGGCCATGGTCATGGTCGTGCGAGTGGTCGTGAGGGTGGTCGTGGTCGTGGCGGCCATCTTCTCGGCGGTCATGACTCGCCGCTCGCCGATGGCCGAGCCTCTGACGGAGCACCGAGGCGCCGACGGCGACGACGAGAAGGCCGGACACGAGCGTCAGCCACGGGTAGAGCGTCTCGGGGACGATGAACTGCGAGAGCGCCAGCGTCACGATCCCGATCGCGAAGACGCCCGACGTGTGAGCCACGGTGACCGCGCCGCCCAGCATGAACGCGTGACGTGGGGTCCCGCGCGTGCCGACGAGATATGCAGCCACCATCGCCTTCCCGTGTCCGGGAGTCAGCGCATGGGCCGCGCCCCAGAACATCGCGACCAGAAGCGACAGCAGGAGCACTCCCAACGAGATGTCGCCTCGCTCGATGAGCGCCTCGAATCCCCCGCCCTGGTGCTTCCGAGCATCGACCGCGCGGAGGGCCGGTGGAGCCCCCGAGGCGTCGCCCGGAGCGAAGGTAGCCGTAGCAACGGAGACGTCCAGCGGGGAGCGGAGGAGATCCTCGGGATACGACCGGAGCTCGTCGCTCGCGCTGCTCGAAGGCACGCTGGCGGCGTCGATGCGCGCGCCGTCGCGGGCGGAAAGCGTGACCTCCCGCCAGCCGATACGGTCGGCGAACGCGCGATCGGCGAACGCGAGCTCGGTGCCGTTCGCCCGCGCCGTGTAGACGACGTCGAGCCGTAACGTCTCGAGGCCTCCCGCCCCGGGCTGCATGGCGACCCGCCTTTCCACCACCCGCAGTGGGACGATCTTGCCGTCGAGGCTCAGCTCCAGCTCGTCCGCCAATCGAGCCGGATACGCCCTCGACCGCACGCGGTCCCCGACCTGGAAGGTCGGGATCTCCGCAAGATCGAGCACGTAGTGCACGTACACCCGGTCGCCCGCGATCTCGATTCCCGCGTAGCGGTTGACGGTGAAGTTTCCGAGGGGATGAGCAGACGCCGACCCCGGTGCCAGGAGCACGACCGCGGCCAGTGCGAGCACGACGGAAAAGAATGCCCTCACGCGTCTCATTCGCGCCGAATCGTGGACCGGTTCGGGGGCCGCCGGCCGCGGGCGGCCCCCGACGGAACCGGTACTACTTGCCCTTCGTGTTGTCGAACCCGCTCTGCGGATCGGCGATGTACGGGAACGAGCCGAGGAGATTTCGGTCGTCGCCGTTGACGCCGTCGCCGAGGGGGACCTTCTTCCCCTTGAGGAAGCCGGCCACGGCCTGCTCGGCGATGTCGATCACGTCGTCGCCGAGCCGCCGTCCGTTCGGCCAGCCCTGGTTGTCGGCCCCAAGGACGCCTAGCCGATTGGGGTTGGCCGTCACCGGGATCCTGAGGTTCACGCGGAGCAGATCCGCGAGTCTCGGGCCGGTGAAGTTCAGCTCCGGCACACCCGTGAGAAGGACGGCGACGAGGTCGTCGCGCCCGGTCTCGGGGACGCCGAGCTTGTACAGCTGGTTGATGACCGCCGCGAGGATGGGCGTCTCGTAGTACCTGCGGAACTGCCCTTCCTGCGCCGGCGCCAGTGCGTTCCAGCGGTCCTTGAGACCCGTCGGAATGACGACCTCGTTTACGAGCGGGTTGGCCATGCGGTTGACCTGCACCCACGCACCTCTGTTGCGAGTCGTGGTACCGCGCGTCGTGACCTTCCGCCGGTCGACCGACGACCACACGCCGATCGTCCCGTTCTTCGCCGAGAGACCTGCGATCGGCACCTGGACGCCGAACGTGTGCACGCCGTAGCCGGCGAAGAAGTCCTTGCCGCCGCCCATGTTGCCTATGCCCTTGCGGATGGCGACGAGGTCGAAGATCGCTCCGATGTCACCGAAGAACGGATCGTCGCGCTGGCCGGCGAAGGCCCTCGAGTTGCCGTGGTCGAACGAGACGATCGACTTCGTGACGAGCGAACGGTAGTTCGGGGTCGAGCGCGGCCCGATGTTGTTCGGGGGAGTCGTGCCCCGGGCAACGACGCTCGCCTTCCCGCGCGCGACCCGCGTGACCGTGAACGGCTGAGCGGTGTCGCCGAGGAAGAACGGGCCGGTCTTCGTGCGGAACTGGAACCGGTAGGTCACGTCGGCGCGCGCGTCACCATTCGTGTCCACGTACAGGTTGTAGCGCGCGTTCGGCGAGAACGTGTACCAGTTCGGCCCGGCAGCCGGATCCTCGCCCGGGATGACGTTGGCGAGAATGGTGACCGTGTCCGGCTTGTCGGGGCTCCGGAACGCGTAGAGGTCCGTGAGGTCGGCGGACGGGTCCTCCGCGATGAGCGGAGCCTCGCGGTGACTCGAGGCCGTGCCGTTCCCAGGACCGAGTGTCACGGCTCCGGCGACGCCCGCTACGGCGAGCAATGCGATGGCGGAGACCGCGGCGATCCCTCTGTGCATTGGTGCTCCTTCCTAGATCTAGGGTGGGGACGGGCGTTGTTCGCGACCCCCCGCCGATCGGTTCGTCGCCTCCGTCCGGCGAACCGGGGCAGTCGCAGAGGCGAACAAGACCGATGGAGCAGCTCGCCCCCACCGTGCTAGCGTTGCGCGGCCCCGAGCCCTCTTGGTCGATGCGCAAGCAGCACGCTCATCTCTCCGACGAAGCCCTCGTCGCGTTGGTCGCGCGAGGCGACGAGCCCGCCCTAGCGGAGCTCTACGATCGCGTCGGGCGCATCGCGTACGGCCTCGCCTTCCGCATCCTTCGGGACGACCGGCTCGCCGAGGATGCCGTCCAGGAGGCTTTCCTCGGGGTTTGGCGGACGGCCGCTGCCTTCCGGGCCGAGCGCGCGAAGGCGAGCACCTGGATCCTGACGCTCGTCCACCGGCGAGCCGTCGATCTCGTGCGGAGGGAAGAGCGACGCCGGACAGAACCGCTCCCCGACGACGTGCCGACTCGACCCCAAGACGCAACGGACGCCGCGGACGAGGCCGCCTGGCTGCGATTCGAGCGCGAGCGGGTACAGGCGGCGCTGAAGCAGCTTCCCGACGTACAGCGCGAGGCCATCGAGCTCGCGTACTACGGCGGCTACTCTCAATCGGAGCTCGCGGAAAGGCTCGGCCTGCCGCTCGGCACCGTCAAGAGCCGGATGTTCGCCGGGCTCGCGCGCCTCCGCGAACTGCTGGACGACTCGACGCAGGAAGGATCATGGAAGCCGGAATTCACGAGCTGACCGCGGGTTACGCCCTCGACGCCCTCGAGCCGGACGAGCGCCGCTCGTACGAGGCGCACCTCCCGGGCTGCGCAGCGTGCCAAGAGGAGCTCGCATCGTTCTCGAGCGTGACGGAAGCGCTGGCCGTGGCAGCTTCGGGTCCGGCCCCTAGCGCCGCACTCCGCGGGCGGATCCTGGCGGAGGCGCGAGCCGAGCCGCAGGTGGTCGTCCCGTTCGAGCGCCCCAGCCGGCGGACCGTCCCCACGCTCGCGGCGGTAGCAGCCGTCGCAGCAGTCGCCGCCCTCGCGGTGGGCATCTGGGCATCGCAGGTCTCGGGAGATCTGGACGATGCACGAGCCGCGCTCGAGCGAGAGCGCCAGACAGCCGCCGTTCTCGCCGATCCCAGCGCTCGAACCGTTGCGCTCGAGGCCGGCGAGGGTCGTCTCGTGGTGGGTCAGGATGGGCGAGCCGTTCTCGTGCTGGACGGTCTCGATCCGGCGCCCGCCGGCAAGACATACGAGATGTGGATCGTAGAAAGCGACAGGACCCTTCCCGCCGGACTCTTTCCCGGCCACGAGAGCGTGGAGGTCGAGCGTGTCGACGGCACGGTGGCGCCGGGCGACATCGTCGCGGTGACGATCGAGGACGCGGGCGGCGTCGAGGTCTCGGAGAACGACCCGATCGTGGCCTCCGAACCCGTCTGAGAAAGACGCGTTCGCCACCGACAAGGCCCTGCAACATCCGAATTGGGGTCAGACCCCGGGACCTGTCCGCGCCGGCCGCGCGATGATTTCGGGACTACACTTCGGCGCTTGCGACGCCGGAGGGAGACGGCAACGCCGCTTCGAGGGCGGCGACGGCGAGTCCGCAAGCTGCGTCTCGCGGCGCTGCTCGGCGTGCTCTTCGTGCTCGCCGGCCTGTCCTTCACATTCGGACTCGTGCGCGCGGTCGCGAGTGAGATTCCCTCTCTCGATCCCGCCGCACAGCGCTCGGACATCGACACCGTCGTCTATGCATCCAACGGGCGCTCCGTGCTCGCAGTCCTGCGCGGGGAGGAGAGCCGCGTCCTCGTCGGCACCGAGGACATTGCCCCGATCATGCGCCAGGCGATCGTCTCGACCGAGGATCAGCGGTTCTTCGAGCACGACGGAATCGACCTTCGGGGCGTCGGCCGTGCCCTGTGGGCGGACGTCCGGAACCAGGCCATCGTGGAGGGCGGCTCCACGATCACGCAGCAGTTCGTCAAGAACGCGTACATACGTAACGAGCGGACGATCGCGCGCAAGGTGCGCGAGGCCGCGCTCGCGTGGCAGCTCGAGCAACGCTGGACCAAGGACCGCATCCTCACCGCATACCTGAACACCATCTACTTCGGGAACGGGGCGTACGGGATCCAGCAGGCTTCGCGGGCGTACTTCGACAAGGGTGCGAAGTACCTCGAGCTGCACGAAGCCGCGTTGCTCGCCGGGATCCCGGCGGATCCCACACGCTACGACCCGGTCACGAATCCCACGGCCGCGCGCACGCGTCGCGCGCATGTGCTCGATGCAATGGTCGGGCAGGGGAAGATCACGCGCCGCGCTGCCGCGCTCGCGGCGGCCAAGCCGCTTCCTGCGGACGAGGTGCGGCTCCCCGCCCAGATCGGTCCGGCCCAGTACTTCGTCAACTACATCAAGGACCAGCTCGTCGGGAAGTACGGGGCGGGCCGAGTGTTCGGCGGCGGGCTGCGGGTGACGACGACGATCGACCTGAAGCTCCAGCAGCTGGCGCGCAAGGCGATCGAGCGAGTGCTGAGGAATCCCGACGGCCCTGCGGCCGCTCTCGTCGCGATCGACCCCAGGACCGGGGCGGTCAAAGCCATGTTCGGAGGGAGGAACTTCCGCGCCAGCCAGTTCAACCTCGCCGCACAGGCCGAGCGGCAGCCCGGCTCAGCCTTCAAGCCGATCGTCCTCGCGACGGCCATGCGACAGGGCATCTCGCCGCTGACGGAGATCGAGTCGAAGAAGGTCTCGATCGACGCCGGCGACCGCATCTGGCCGGTGACGAACTACGACAACACGTATCTCGGCCGCGTCGACCTCGCCCGCGCGATGGTGTCGTCCGACAACTCCGTGTACGCCCAGCTAACCGACCTCGTCGGCCCGAAGGCCATCGTGCAGACTGCCCACGACCTCGGGATCAAGAGCCCGCTCGACGCGTACTTCTCGATCGGGCTCGGGTTCGTCGCCGTGAACCCGCTCGAGATGACTCGCGCCTACGCGACGCTCGCCAACGGCGGCAGACGCGTGGACGGCTCGCTGTTCGGCGACACTCCGCGCGTCGTCGAACGTGTCGAGCGGATCCGATCGGGACGCGTGGAGGAGAACGTTCCGCAGCCGACCGAGGTGATGGAGTCCGGCGATGCCGAGCTTCTCACCGACATCCTGCAGAACGTCGTTGCCTCTGGCACCGGCGTTCGCGCAGCAATCCCCGGCAGGCAGGTCGCCGGCAAGACGGGAACGAACGACAACTACGCGGACGCGTGGTTCGTCGGCTATACGCCTGAGCTCGCGGTCGCCGTCTGGGTCGGGTACCCGGACCGGCTGCGCGCGATGACCTCCGAGTTCGGTGGCGAGCCGGTGACCGGCGGGACGCTCCCGGCGCTGATCTGGAAGGAGTTCGTCGGCCGCGTCGAGGAGTCCGACGAAGACGCGGCATTCGAGTCCCCTCCCTACCTCGGAGCCGTGCCGACGTGGGTCGTGAAGCGCGGAGGCGCCTGGCAGCTCGACAACGGGTACTGCCAGGGCGCGCGGCTCATCGCGTATTTCCCCGGACGGGGTCCGGAAGACGAGGCCGACTGCAAGCCCAATGAGGTCGAGGTGCCGCTCGTCATCGGGATGAGCGAAGTTACTGCTGTCGCGCGCCTCGCCGATCAGCCGCTGGCTGCGAAGCTGATCTACAAGCCGGCGAAGGCCGGCAAGACGCCGGGGATCGTGGTCGACCAGGTGCCACGCAAGGGAGGCCTCTCGGCGAACGACGAGGTCACGCTCATCGTCTCGAAAGCGCGCTACGGGCTGCTGCCCAACCTCGTCGGCTCGAGCCTCGCCGACGTCACCCGCGAGTTGAGGCGGCTCGAGCTCGCGTTTCAGGTGACGCTGGCACCCGGCCAGACCGGCACGGTGCTCGAGCAACGGCCGCGGGCGGGCGTCGCGGCCGCGCCGACCCTCGTCGTCAGACTCGTGGTCGGGGACGGCTGACGAACGGAGAGTCGCGGATCGCGTAGCGCCAGGGGAGCTCGCGGCCGCGGGTGATCCCGACGCGCGGCGCCGATACGGCGTCTTCCCGCTCCCGGGTGAGAATCAGACGGAAGGGGGCGTGACCCAGCGAGAGCCCGTCGTGGTCACCGGTGAGCGCCAGCGCTTGAGTGAGACGCCCGGGGCCGGAGCAGAGCAGGCCGATGTCGTCGACTCCACGCCGCGCGCGCATCTCGTCGACACCGGCCGTCGGCTCGAGCGCGCGCAGGAGGACCGCCGAGCCCATTCCCTCGGGGCCACAGACGACGTTGGCGCACCAGTGGATGCCATACGAGCGGTAGACGTACAGGGTCCCCGGAGCTCCGAACATCGCCGCGTTCCGGCGGGTCGGGCCCCGAAAGGAATGGCTCGCCGGGTCGTCGGGCGCGTACGCCTCGACCTCGACGATCCTCCCGCCGACGCCGTTCACGAGAAAGAGCGAGCCCAGAAGCTTCCGCGCGACACGGTGAACGTCGGCTTGGAAGAACGGGCCGTCGAAGCCGTGGCCTCCCGAAGGCTTCCGTGTGCGGAGCGCGCTCAGAAGAGCTGTTCGGCGTCGGCGGGTCGCGCAGTGGCGGCGAGAAGTCGCCTCGCGCGACGGCCGAGGTCGCCGAGGTCGACCCGCCCTTCGTCCGCAGCCGCTGCCAGGCGCTCCGCCAGGTCGAGCGCACCGTCGAGGAGCACGGAGTCCCGAGCCTCCGAGCCCATGTCGTGAAGAATCGTCCGCTCGGTCCGCGAGGCGACGAGCGCGTCTTCGACCCCCTCGACCCACACCCGGGTCCTGCGGCCTCCCCCACGCTCGTCCCCGACGAGCGGCTCGAGCGCGTAGATCTTGTCCGCCCGCGCGTACTTGCCGAAGCCGAGGAACACCATTCGCTGCTGAGCCATCGCGCGGATTATCGCCGCTGCGCGCAGTCTTCGTCGCTGCGCGCGAATCCGACCGCGTACAGGAGCGCTGTGCCGGCGAGGACGGCGGCCCAGCTCCAGCTCGCACTCGGCACGAGCGCCGACGGGATGTCCCACGACGTCCAGCCGCGCTTCACGACCTGCTCGTGCCAGAGATCCTGTGTGAGGTTGACGGTTCCGTACGCAAGCATGAGCGCGACGTAAGCCGCGAACACGTGACGGAGGCCGCCTCCGGCGACCCGAGCACGAGAGAGCAGCAACGCCGTCAGCAGAAGCAGCGTGCCGTCGGTTCCGTGGTGATGGCCGAGGTGAACCGCCGCGAGCACGGTTCCGTCCTCTTCGCGGTACGGCTCCTCGCCGAGAAACAGGTCTCCGGGTAGGTGAAACCCGAGCTCGGCCGCCACCCAGGAAGCGAGAGCGCGATGACGAGCACTGCGACTACGAGTCGCGCGCGGTCACCCGGACCCCAGGGAGCGAAGGAGCTCCCCGCGCGCTGTGCAGCCCACGCGGTCAGCACCAGCGCCAGGAGAACGCCGAGAGCCGGGATCGCGTTGATCCAGCGGGCGTCGAGGTCGTCCTGGTCGACCACGCCCGGCCACGCGACCGCGGCCGAGAGCGCGATCGCCGTGGCCGCGACCCACCATGCTCTCCGCGGCAGCGCAGCCATGGCGACGAGCACGAGCGCGATCGAGACCAGGGCGACCGGGAAGTTGAGCAGCACGAGGCCACGACTGAGTCCCCCGGCGAGACCCTCGCGCGAGACGTGGTACAGCTCGGCCGGCTCGAGCCGAGCGTAGGTCTCGAAGACGACGCCCACCGTCAGCCCCCAGAGACCCCATGCGGTCCACGCTTCTCCCTGGCCGGGGCGACGCGTCAACGAAGTGCTGCGTCGAGAGTCTCGGCGACGAAGGCCTGGTCGTCCTCACCGAGTTGCGTGTGAAACGGAAGCGCGAGCGTACGCCTGCTTGCCGCCTCGGCGATGGGGCACAGCCCCTCGCCGAAGCCATATCGGTCGCGCATGTACGGCTGGAGGTGGATGCACGGGAGGTAGCGCGCGGTCTGCACGCCGTGTGCCTCGAGAACGCCTATGACACGTTCGCGATCGACGCCCTCGGGGAGCGCGACGACGTAGACGAACCACGACCGTTCGTGCTCGGCGTCGTCCGCACACGGCAGCTCGAGCCCGTCGATGTCTCCGAGGAGCGTTTGATAACGAGCCGCCGCGGATCGGCGGCGCGCCAGGATCTCCTCGAGCTTGTCGAGCTGGGCGAGCCCGATGGCAGCGCGAATGTCGTCGATCCGGTAGTTGAAGCCCAGACGCGAATGCTCGAGCCACCCGCCGCCATCGGCGCGCCCCTGGTTGCGCAGGCTGACGAGCAGGCGATGCTCTTCCTCCGAATGCGTGGTGACCATGCCTCCCTCGCCCGTCGTGATCTGCTTGTTCGGGTAAAAGGCGAATACCGCCGAGGCCCCGTGCGAGCCGATCGTTCCTCCGCGGTAACGGGCGCCCAGCGCCTCGCAAGCGTCCTCTAAGAGGACGAGTCCATGCCGTTCACAGATCCCCCGCAGCTCGTCCAGCTCGCACGGATAGCCGTAGATGTCCACCGCGATCACCGCCCGCGTGCGTTCGGTGACCGCGCCCTCGACCGCATCCGGGTCGAGATTCAGCGTGCGGGCGTCGACATCCGCGAACACCGGCGTTGCCCCCTCGTAGATGGCGCAGTTCGCGGAGGCGACGAACGAATACGGGGAGGTGATGACCTCGTCGCCGGGACCGAGTCCCGCGGCGACGCACAGGAGGTGGAGTCCGGCGGTACCGCTCGAGACCGCGGCGGCATACGGCGCTCCGACTGCCTCCGCGAATGACTCCTCGAAGCGATCGATCGTAGGTCCGAGCGAGAGCCGGCCCGAGCGCAGGACCTCCGCGACGAGCTCTTCCTCCCGCTCGTCCAGCCAGGGCGAGCTGAGCCCGACCTGCCGAGTCACCGCGCTCACGGCCCGTTCATCCGCCCGTGAGTGGGGAGGGGTGTGGGGAACCGGGAGGTTCCCCGCGCTCTCAGGAAGAAGGGGGCTCCATGGGGAAACATGGTTTCCGTCAGCCCTTCGCTGGCGAGCGCGAGCCGTAGGCGAGCGTTGCTCACGCGCGCGCGGGCGCCATCTCGACGACGTCGAGCCAGTCGCTCCAGCGGCCGTCGATCCCGTTCACCGCCGCGAGATATGCCTTCTGCAGCTCCAACGTCACCGGCCCGACCCCGATCTCTCTGCCGTCGATCGACCGCACGGGCGTTACCTCCGCGGCAGTGCCGACCATGAAGACCTCGTCCGCGAGGTACAGATCGGTGCGGATGAGCTGCGTCTCCTCGACCGGATAGCCGAGATCCTTCGCGATGTGGATGACCGTGTCGCGGGTGATGCCGGGCAGGATGGACATGGCGAGCGACGGCGTCAGAAGCCGGCCGTCCTTGACGACGAAGATCGTCTCCCCCGGGCCATCCGCGATGTACCCGTCCCCCGTGAGCATGATCGCCTCGTCGTATCCCGCACGGCGCGCCTCCGTCGTCGCGAGCATGGAGTTGAGGTAGATGCCGGTGGCCTTTGCGGCATGCGGGATGACATTCGGCCCCACGCGCTCCCAGCTCGAGATCGTCGTGGTGATCCCGCCCGTCTGGCCGTCTTCGCCCAGGTACGCGCCCCACGGGTAGCTCATGATCACGACGTCGACGGGATTCCCCGTTGCCGCCACGCCGAGCTCGCCGTAGCCGTAGAAGGCCATCGGGCGGATGTAGCAGGAGGGAAGGCCGTTCGTCGCCACGAGCTCGTGGGTCGCCCCGCGCAGCTCGTCGACCGTGTAGGGCAGCTCCATGAAGAGGACCTTGCCCGAGTTCTCCAAGCGCTCGAGATGCTCTCGAAGCCGAAAGATCGCAGGTCCCTTCGCCGTGTCGTAGCTGCGAATCCCCTCGAATACTCCCGACCCGTAGTGCAACCCATGCACGCCGACGTGGACCTTCGCGTCGGCCCAGTCGACGAGCTCTCCGTTCATCCAGATCTTCTCGGTCTCTTGCATCGAGCTAGCGCTCCTTCGGTTCGGCCGGATCGGCGCCGGGATCTCTGCCGGAACCGTCCGGAAAATCGGCAGCGGAATGGTACGGGTCGTCCTGCACGACGTCCATCGGGCGCGCCCGCGCCAGGCGAACGAGCTCGTGCGGCGCGACCCCGATCAGGTGGTTCGGGGAGCCTCCCCCCACCCAGACCTGCGGGTGCCGGAGCAACGTGCGGTCCAGGATCACGGTCTCCACCCGTGCGAGGGCGAAAGGCCCGACCGCTCCCGGGACGAATCCCGTCGCCCTCTCGACCTCCTCGGGCGAGGCCACGCGAGCGACGTCGGCTCCCGTCGCGCGAGCGACCTTGGCGGGGTCGCCCCTCCGATCGCCTGGAACGAGCGCGACGACAGCCTTCCCGTCGCACACGAGCACGAGTGACTTCACGATCTGCGCGAGCTCGCACCCGACAGCCGCCGCGGCTGCCTCAGCGGTCCGGGCTCCCTCGTCGAACTCTTCGATTCGGGCTTCCGCGCCTGCCTCCCGAAGGTAGGACGACACCCGCTCGACGGGCTCCGGCCACGCGGATACCACGCTCTCAGCCTACCGCGAGTCGCTCGACGCGCGAAGTTCACGCTTGGCGCGCCATCAATCGAGATCGATGAAGCGCGCCTCGTCGAAGCCCGAGTCGCGCACGCGCTCGAGCAGCGTCGCCGGAACGGGAGTGTCGATCGAGAACGCCATCAGCGCCTTCCCCCCCTCCTTCGTCCTGGAGACGGCCATGTTCGCGATGTTGACGCCGGCTTCGCCGAACATCGTGCCGACCCGTCCGATGACGCCTGGGACGTCGTCGTAGACGAGGAAGGCCATTCGCGGCGCGAGCTCGATGTCGATCGCGAACCCCAGCGCGGCTGCGAGGAACAACCGGTGCTCCGGGCCGACAGTCGTCCCCGAGGCTTCGATCTCTTCTCCGTCGCCTGCGATCGCGACGCGGACGAGGTTCGTGTAGTGCTGCGAAGGCCCGAACCGCTGCTCGGAGACCTCGATGCCGTGCTCCGCGGCGATGACCGGTGCATTCACGTAGTTCACGGCCTGATCGACCCGGCCTTGGAAGACGCCGTTCAGTGCCGCCACGGTGAGCAGCCGGGTGTCGTAGCCGGACAGCGGCCCGTGCGCGGCGACCACGATGCGCCGCGGGCGTCCGCGAGCGAGTGCCGAAGTCAGCCGCCCGAGCTTCGCCGCGAGGGGGATGAACGGGCCGAGCACCTCGAGGTCGGCCTGCTCGACGATCGGGATGTTGACGGCGGTCGCCACCAGCCCTCCCTCGAGGGCCGACACGACCTGCTCCGCGATGATCAGGCCCGCCCGGTCCTGCGCCTCGTTGGTCGACGCCGCGAGATGAGGTGTCACTACGACTTCGTCGAGCTCGAGCAGCGGCCCGTCGTACGGCTCCGACTCGAAGACGTCGAGAGCGGCCCCAGCGACCTTCCCCGAACGAATCGCGTCCACCAGCGCAGCCTCGTCGACGAGCTCACCGCGTGCTGCGTTGACGATCCTGACGCCGTCGCGCATTCGTGCATACGCGTCCTCCCCGAGCAGCCCCTGGGTCTCGGCGGTGAGCGGAAGATGCAGCGAGATGACGTCCGCCGCCGCGTAGACGTCCTCGACCGCCGAGACCGGCTCGACGCCGAGCTCCCGGAACCGCTCGAGCGCGACGAACGGATCGTATGCGAGCACGCGCATGCCGAGCCCGAGCGCGCGCCGCGCAACCTCTCGGCCGATGCGGCCGAGACCGAGGATGCCGAGGGTCTTGCCCGCGAGCTCGATGCCCGCGAAGCGGGATCGCTCCCAGTTCCCGGCTTTGAGGGCTCCGTGCGCCTGCGGCACGTTCCGCGCAAGCGCGAGCATGAGGGCGATCGTGTGCTCGGCCGCCGACACGACCGTCGAGTCCGGCGCGTTCGCGACGACGATTCCCCGCCTCGTCGCCGCGTCCACGTCGACGTTGTCGACGCCGACGCCAGCTCGACCGATGACCTTGAGTCGCTCCGCCCGGTCGATTAGCGAGGCGTCGATCGTCGTCGCCGAGCGGATCACGATGGCGTCGAAGCCCTCGATGATCGACGCGAGGTCGGTCTCCCCGTCCTCCACGACCGTGAATCGACTCCGGAGAAGCTCGAGCCCCGGCTCCGCGATCGGCTCGCGGACGAGGACTCGCAGTCGCTCCGGCTCGTCGTCGTCAGACACGGACGGTCTCCCCGTACGCGTCGAGCGCCCGCGCGGCCGCCGCTCCACGCTCGATCTCCGCACCCTGCTCTGCGAGCAGGATCTCGACCGCGGCGAGCGCGGTCGTGATGTCGAACACGTCGTAGTAGCCGATGTGGCCGATCCGGAACATCCGCTCGCCTAGCTCCCCATGGCCTCCCGCGACCGTGATGCCGAAGCGATCGCGCAGCGCCAGCACGAGCTCGCGGGCGTCGATTCCGTCGGGGGTGAGGATGGCGGTGACGACCGCCGAGCGCTCCTCGTCCGGCGAGAAGAGCTCGAGCCCCATCGCCTTGGCTCCCTCCCGGCAGGCTCGCCCGAGCGCCGCATGGCGCGCAAACGTGTTTTCCAGCCCCTCCTCGAGCACCATGCCGAGCGCGGTGTCGAGTGCGGCGACGAGGGACACCGCCGGGGTGAACGGCGTCGTCCCGATCTCGAGCGACGCGCGATGCTTCGCCCAGTCGAAGTAGAACCGCGGCGTCGTGGAGCGGGCCGCGCGCTCCCATGCTCCCGCGGATACGGTCACAAGCGAGAGGCCGGGGGGTGTCATGAGCGCCTTTTGCGACCCCGCGACGACCACGTCGAGGCCCCACCCGTCGGTCTCGAGCGGCACTGCTCCGAGGCTCGAGACCGCGTCGACCACTGTGAGCGCGCCGGCCTCGCGGGCGACTCTCGCCAGCGGCTCGACGTCGGCGACGACGCCCGTCGAGGTCTCGGAGTGAACCAGCACGACGACCTCGGCGCCCGTGTCGGCGAGTGCGGCGCGGAGATCCTCCGCCCGCGGTGTCTCACCCCACGCGTAGCGGAGCTCCTTCACATCGGTGCCGTATGTCGCAGCGAGCGCCGCCCAGCGCTGGCCGAACTCACCGGCGCACACGACCAGCACACGCTCTCCCGGAGAGAGCAGATTGACGATCGCCGACTCGAACGCGCCCGAGCCCGAGGCGGTGAAGAGGAGGACGTCGTTCTCCGTCCGGCAGACCTGCTGCAGGCGTCCGAGGCAGCGGCGCATGAGCTCCCGGAAGTCCGGACCGCGATGGTGGATGACGGGCTGCGCGCCCGCGGCGAGCACCTCAGGCGGGACGGGTGTCGGCCCCGGCGCGAACAGGTGGCGCTTGCCCGGCATCGCCCGGAGCGTACCGCCCCACAGGGACGGCTCCTGCAGCCATGTCCTGGGGTCTGACCCCTTTTCGGGCTGAGCAGCGCTAACGCGGCCGATGGCCGGAAAAGGACATGAGCTGTTGGAACGTCGGCCGATTCGTCCAGTGCATGGTGTCTGGGAGCACTCCGGAGACGAACCGGATCCGTTCCTTCGTCGCATCCGATCGCCACGTGGAAGGCGCCGGTCCCTGCTCCGTCTCGAGCTTGGCCGCCGCGGTGTCGAGGGCGGCCCAGAGCGCCTCCCGGCACGTTGCCAGGACGCCCGCGCCGCAATAGCGCCTCGAGAACTCACCGCGGACCGGCCGTCCGAGCAGCATGCGCAGGTCCTTGTCCACGTAGCCGTACCAGCCGGAGTTGTAGGCGGAGCCGCTGGGGCCCGCGTCATCGCTTCTCCCCATCAACGCCGCCAGCCGGTCGACGAGCGGGCCGAGGATCGGCGCGACCACGGCGTCCGCGAGGATAGGCCAAGCGGCATCCATGACGGCCGCTCCCGGCGCGTCGATCTTCCCGTCCGAGTCGCGATCCAGACGCGACCCGCCGAGCGTGCGCCAGGAATCGAGGAGTCCGGCTGCCGCCTCCGCCCTGGCGCTCGGCGCCGCGCCGGTCGCGAGGACCGCGCGGACGATCGGCCAGACGTCCAGCACGCGCAGATCTTGGGTGGCCGCCTTGTTCATCGCAGCGGTGGCGGTGACGAGCGTGTGCTTCTTCCGCCCCGCAATCTCTCGTGCAAGCAGCTCAACCCGCTGCACCGAGCCGTAGGAGAAGTTCGAGTCGGCCGCGCCCACGTTGGCAGCCGCCTTGTTGTTCCAGTTGAGGATCACCCCCGAGGACGGGTTGATTCCCTGCGCGTGGCGTGCGACGGGCAGAAACCCGGCCCAGTCGTACTCGCCGGTGCCCATCGTCGGCAGCGCCGGGTCGGTGCCGGAAGCCCGTTGCGGGAGCCGGCCGCTCGAGAAGAACGCGATGTCGCGATCGTCCGCGTAGACCCAGTTGAAGCTGAACTCGACGGCGCTCATCGTCCGCAGGAAGCTCTTCGCCGACGTCACCCGACCCGTGTTCAGCTCGTAGAAGGCGCGGGAGCTCAGGATCTCCCGCCCGCGCGTCGAGCGCTGCAGCGCGATCCCGACCCTCTTTCCGCCGACAGTCGCATATCCGACGAGCGGCCCGTGCGCCGTCTCGTAGTACGAGATCTGCTGATCGGGCTGTCCCTGCGCCCTGAGAGTGCCGACGAAGAAGCGCCGCATCGGCTCACAGCGACCGCGGTAGAGATAGTGCCGGTCGTCGTCGCAGAGGGTCTCCGCAAAGAGGTCGATGTTGTCGGCCTGGGAAGATGTCGCGCTCCAGGCGAAGTCCGGGCCGCGCCCGATGACCACGAACGGGACGCCTGGAAAGACCGCGCCGCGGGTCGCGAAGCCGGCACCCGAAAGCTCCATCTCCGCAAAGAACTGCGGGAAGAAATAGCCGACCTGAGGGCCGGCGACGAACAGCGGGTGTGCCGTCTGCGAGCGCTTCGCGCCGATCAGGATCGCGCTCGAGGCAAACGGGGGCTGCTCGAGCGGCGCTCCTGTGAAGCTGCCGTCGTCGACGACGACGCTGCCGGGCGCGCTCTCGGGAGGAAGCTCGTACGGGAAGCTCCCGGGGACCGTTGGCGGCGCTTCCGGATCGTTCGCTTCCCTCAAGTCCGCGAACACACGCCGGGCGTCCGCCGCGCCTAGTCGCTCCTCGAGCGCGTCCAGGAACATCGAGTTCTGCACCTCCTGGCCGCCGTTTGCTCCGAAGCGAGCAGCGATCAGCGCGGATGCGGCGATGAGGTCGTTGACCGTGAAGCGCTGGGTCGGGATTCCCTTGGCTGCGTACCAGCGGTTGATCCCGGCCGCGTACGCGTTCGCGACCGTGAGGACGTGGCGCCCGATCGCCCCCTGCGCCCTCACTGCGTCGACCTGGTTCGAGAGAAACGCCTCGGCCTCGACACTCGGGTCGAACGACTTGCCGCCAAGAGCCAGGGCAAGCGGGTCGAGGCCTGGCACGTCGAGCGCCGCGATGCGGGCGGGACCGCGGATCAGCTGGAGCAGGAGCCCGCGATCCGCAGCGGTCACCCAGCCGGCCCCGAAAGCCACGTCGGCCTCGGTCTTCCCCGTCACGTGTGCGACGCCGAAGCTGTCGCGGACGATCGTCACCCCCGGCCGTGGCCGCTCCCGCTTGCGAGGCGTGTCCGCGCCCAGGCCGAGCGGCGCCGGCTTGAAGTAACGGCGGAGATCGCGGGCCGTCACGTTTCCCCCGAGTCGCGTCAGCGCGTCGTAGAGC
>JACCWU010000193.1 GCA_013697465.1 Actinomycetota bacterium
GACGGCGCCGCCGAACGTGCCCGCGGGCGGCTCCTGGCAATCCCCGCCGACACGACCGTGCTGAGTGAGCTCGTCGACAGCCTCGCCGTCAGAACCGGTTGAGGGTAGACAGCACCCGCGTTTTGACTAGGATCCGACCCTCACGAACAGACCAGGACTGCGCCCTCCCACGTACTCGCGCCGCCCGTCGTTCCCCTTTCTATGTCGACTCGCTCCCGCAGCTTCCTCTCCGCGTTCGCACTTGCAGCGACCGTCTTTGCATGTGCTGCGGCCGCGCCCGTGGTTTCGTTTCCGGGCGAGCCGGAGAGAGCGGCGGCCGCGAGGCTCGGGCATCCGAAGCCGCACCCGCGCCCGCAGCCGTCCGCCCGGCCACGTCCAGCCCCTGAGCCTACCGTCGGCGAGCGTGCCGCGAAGATCGCGCTCGAGGCCGTCGGCGTGCCGTATCGGTGGGGAGGCGAGTCGCCCGGCAGCGGCTTCGACTGCTCCGGGCTCGTGCGCTGGACGTACCTTCGGCTCGGGATCGAGCTTCCGCACAGCTCGTATGCGCTCTACAGCACGGGCAAGAGCGTGTCCCGCGCGCACATGAAGCCGGGCGACGTCCTCGTCTTCTCGGGCCTCGGACACGTCGGCCTATTCGTCGGCCGGGGCCGGATGGTGCACGCGCCGCAGTCGGGCAGGCTCGTTGAGGTCGTCCGACTTGGCGGCTCCCACTACGGCGGTAGGCTCGTCGCGGCTCGTCGCGTCGCCCCCGACTGACGCTAGCGTCCGGCGTGTGAGGAAACGCCTCGACACCCTGCTGGTCGAGCGCGGACTCGTCGAGAGCCGAAGCCGGGCGCAGGCGCTCGTCCTGGCGGGGCTCGTTCCCGGCTACGACAAGCCGGGCCAGCAGGTGGACGAGGACGCGGAGCTTCGTGTCGACCGTCCGCCTCCGTTCGTCTCGCGCGGCGGTGAGAAGCTCCGAAACGCGCTCGGCGCTTTCGGGATCGAGGTGGAGAGCCGCGACTGCGTCGACATCGGAGCCTCGACCGGAGGCTTTACGGACTGCCTCCTACAGGCGGGCGCCGCGCGTGTGGTCGCGATAGACGTCGGCTACGGACAGCTCCATCCGCGGCTGCGTTCCGACCCCCGCGTGACCGTGCTCGAGCGAACGAACGCGAGGAACCTGCGCGCGCTTCCGTTCGCGCCGGACCTGGTCGTCTGCGACGTCTCGTTCATCAGCGCGACGAAGGTGCTACAGCCGGTGCTCGCACTCGCAAAACCAGGCTGGGAGGCGCTCGTCCTCGTCAAGCCGCAGTTCGAGGCGAGCCGCTCGGAGGTGGGGAAGGGGGTCGTACGCGACCCCGAGGTGTGGCGAAAAGCCATCCGAAGGGTCATAGAAGCCGCGCAGGAGTGGGGTGGGAGCGTGGCCGGAGTCGTAGACTCAGGGTTGCCCGGTCCGAAGGGGAACCGGGAGTTCGTCGTCCACCTAGTCGACAGCACGGCGCGAGCCAATCCCGATGACATCGACCGCTGGATCGCCGAAGCCGTCGAGCCGGCCTGAGACCGTCTCGCGCGCAGCGGTCGTCACGCACGGGAAGCCCGGGCAGATCGGGGCTGGCCTCGCGCGACTGCAAGCGGTCGCTGCCGAGCACGGCGTCGAGCTTCTCTACCCGGCGGACGAGGCGGAGAAGCACGACGGTGTCGAGCCGTCCACCGCCCCAGAGGGAGCCGACATCGCGGTCGTCCTCGGCGGCGACGGGACCGTGCTGCGGGCGCTGACGCGCTTCCTCGGCACGCGCGTGCCGGTGATCGGAGTGAACTTCGGCCGCGTCGGGTTTCTGAGCTCGATGGGCCGGCGCGAGCTCGAAGCCGGGCTCGGGCGGGTCTTTGCCGGCGAGTACGACGTCGTCGAGCTGCCGACGCTGGAGCTCGAGCATCCAGACGGCGTCGAGCGCGCCGTGAACGACGTCGTCGTCGCGAGCGCCGAGCTCGGCCGCATGATCGAGCTCGACCTCGCGGTCGGAGGCGAGGAGCTCGGCCGCCAGCCGTGCGACGGGATCATCTGCGCCACTCCGTCGGGCTCGACCGCGTACAACCTCTCGAACGGCGGGCCTGTGCTCATGTGGGGGCTCGAGGCAATGGCGCTCACCTACGTCGCGGCGCACTCGCTGCGTGCGCGGCCGATGGTCATTCCACCGGGCGCCGACGTGATCGTCTGGAATCGAAGCCAGGACGTCGACGCGGCGGTGCTGGTCGACGGTCACCGCGTGTCGACGCTTGGACCTGCCGCCCGCGCCGTCGTCCGTCTCGGAGCCGAACGGTCGCTGCTCGCGACGCTGCCCGAGGCGACCTTCGTCCGGCGCTACCGCGAGAGCTTTGCTTCGTAAGCAATAGGTCGAGGGAAAGAGAACCCCCGGAAATCGGGGTCCTTTGTGAAGCGTGGAGACGAGCCCAGTCAGGAAGGAGTTTCACCGACAGATCCGCGTCGGGCTGCACGGGCGAGCACGTGCCCGACGACGGCGTTCTGGTCGCGAGCATCCCGTGCTGATGAGAGCACGGCTCGGGTCGTCTTCGAGCTCAAGGGGGTGCGAGACACCATCGGCTCGGGCAGCCGCGGAACCAACGTATCCGAGGCAATGAACTAAGCGCAAGCCTCAGGGGGGTACGAGGAGTGGGTCGGGCACTGTCGCGGGCGGCTGAGGTAGTGGGT
>JACCWU010000204.1 GCA_013697465.1 Actinomycetota bacterium
AGCCTCCTCGCTCGACGTCGTGATCGAGCGCCTCAGCCTCAGTCGGACGGCGGACGCGATCAGCGGCGCGGCGAGTGGTGCACTTTTCGCTTACCGATCCTGGTGCAGTATTGAGCGCCCGGCATCACGACTGGGTGGCGGCGAGACGATTGCATGGGTCGAGGACGTGCGACTCGAGCGCAAATTGAACAGGAGGGTGTTGCGGTACGTGGATTCCTGGGCGGAAATGGCAAACGAGATGCTTCTCGACGAGGACTAGGACGGTGCAGGGTCGTAGGCCAGTCGCAAGAATCGGCAGCCGCAGTTAGGCGTTGCAAGGCTGCCAGGCAGGCAACCCACCCGCGTCCCCAGCTCCTGGAAGGGAAGAGGGACGCCACACGCCGACCTGGCCAACGGAGGCTTCGCCTGTCAATGCACGTCCTCCAGCGTTCGGCCCCGCGCCCGCGCGATGTATGCACCGGCGTATGCACCGCACGCGCTTACCCGGCATCCCCGACACACCTGGCCTCGCCCAACCAAGCCAAATCCGCATGGTTGAGCGGCACCTGATGGGCCCGCCTGGACTCGAACCAGGGACCAACCGATTATGAGTCGGCTGCTCTAACCAGCTGAGCTACGGGCCCGAGCGATCAGCGTAACCGAGGCGTCGCCGGTCGTCCTTTCCTGCGTCTACCGTCGTTGGCCGGCTGGGATTGCTCAGGCCGCTAGGGCTTCACGACGTCGTGCAGCTCGCAGAAGCTCTCGCGCGTAGGATGCGTTGCGTCCGCCGCGAGGGTGTCCTCGACGATCGTCATCACGCGCTCGAGGAACCGATCAGCATCTCGCGGGACTCCCATACGTCGACGATCCGGAACACGTTGTTGTCGTCGTCGAACCCGGCGGTGTGGATGATCAGGCCGTCGATGGGGTCGCCGCCGAGGCGTTCCTTGACCGAGTCGTAGTTCTTGGTCGAGCGGTCTGTGATCGCGAACTCTTGGACGAATGCAACCGGCATCGAAACCCCCCTGGGTATGGAAGCTCGATCTTACGGTGGCAGTCGTCGCGTCCCGAAGGTGTGCTGTTTCTGGCGCCGGCGCGGGGCGGGGAGATCGGCGGAGACACCGTCCACGACCTAAGGTCAACGGCGCGGGCAGGGCTGCCTATGGGCGCCGCGTGGTCGAGTGTCTCGCCGATCGTCCCTTCCCCCGTGGACGTGCAGTACCCACGTGAGCGTCCCGTAAACGAACTGGGCGTGACGTCGACTACGTACTCGGCCGTCGTGGTACTACGAGTGACGCTCGGCGCGCCTGCGGCGATTTCTGAGGGCGTCGTCTCGGCGAGCGCGCTCGGCCGGTGTAGCGCTCGCATCGCGCACGCCGCGTTGCTTGGCCCATTCGGCTTGCTCGGCGTCTGTCATCTCGCGAATCACCAGATCGCCTGACTCAACCTGCTCGCGGATGTGCTCGAGCTTCGCCTGCCGCGCCTCGGCATCGCGCTCTTGACTCGTCTTCGCCACTCTCCAAGTCTAGCTTGTAGGTCGGGTTACAGGACCGAACGCGCTGCAAAACAGCACATAACACGCGCTCTCCGACCTGATGGATAGATCGGCCTGCGTCGGCACGTACAACAATGGAGCGATGCGACGTCGTCCGGACACCGAGCTGATCGTCCTCGCCCGGAAGGGCTCGCGCGAAGCCGTCGACTCGCTCTTCGACCGCTACTGGTCGCACGCCTGGCGAGTCGCCTATGCCGTGACCTGCGACCGGGCGCTCGCGGATGATGCGGCGCAGGAGGCGATCGAGAAAGCCTTCGGCGCTCTTGACCGCTACGACGAGACCAGGCCGTTCGGGCCATGGCTGAAGCGGATCGTGGTCAACAGCGCGATCGATCAGCTCCGGCGCAGGCGCCGGGTCGAGGTGCTCTCGGAGGACGAGGCGGCGTTCCCCGCGTGGACCGCGGGCGAGACGAGCGACGAGGAGACACGCATCTGGGCCGTCACCGAAGCCGTGGCTGCGCTCGCGGAGAAGAAGCGAATCGTCGTCGTGCTCCACTACTGGCTCGATCTTCCTCTCGAGGAGATCGCCGGTGTGCTGGGGTTGCCCGTGGGAACCGTCGCCTCGCGTCTCGCGCGCGCGAAGACCGAGCTCCTCCCCGTCCTGGAGAGCGAGCATGTCGTCTGAGTCCGAGCTCGAGCGCCTG